>SKWO01000005.1 GCA_007128895.1 Gammaproteobacteria bacterium | reverse complement strand
CGGGTCGACAACTGGATTGAAGATCCGCGCCGACAGAACTTCATCATCGGGGTGATCGTCTTCAACGCGCTCATGCTGGGGCTGGAGACCTCGCTGACTGTGCGCGAGCATGTCGGCGGCCTGCTCAATCTGCTCGATATCCTGGTGCTGACGATCTTCGTCGTCGAGATTGCGCTCAAGCTCTTCGGTCGCGGCTGGCGCTTCTTCACCAGTGGCTGGAACGTCTTCGACTTTCTCATCGTTGCCATCGCGCTGGTCCCGTCGTCCGGGCCGTTTGCCGTGCTGCGCGCCCTGCGTATCCTGCGTCTGCTGCGCCTGGTCAACAAGATCCCGCGTCTGCGCAAGATCATCGAGTCGTTGCTGCTGGCCCTGCCCGGCATCGGCTGGGTGGCGCTGCTGCTGGTGATGGTCTTTTATATCTTCGCAGTCCTCGGTACCAACCTCTTCGGCGCCACCTTCCCCGACTGGTTCGGCACCCTGGGCGCGTCGTTCTACACCCTGTTCCAGGTGATGACCCTAGAGAGCTGGTCGATGGGCATTGCCCGCCCGGTGATCGAAGCCTATCCGTGGGCGTGGCTCTTCTTTGTCCCCTTTATCCTGATCTCCACCTTTACCGTGCTCAACCTCTTCATCGCCATCATCGTCAGCACCATGCAGTCGATGCATGAGGAGGAGGAGCGTGCCGAGCGCGAGGCGGAGAACGCCCGTCACCAGGCCGAGCAGCAGGCGGCGCACGACGAGCGGGTCGAGATCCTGGAAGAGCTGCGCCGGGTCAACGAGCGGCTGGCGCGCATGGAGTCGGCGGTGCGGGAGGGTGGCCGTGGCTGAGATGGCGTGGTGGGAGACCGCGCTGCTCGGCGCGCTGGTGCTGCTGGTTCTGCTCTGGGTGGGGCCGGGTGCCAAGCAGATGTTCGAACAGAGCCGCGAGGCCAAGGAGAAGGACTGGCGCGGAGTGTTACTGCCTCTTGGCGTCGTCGTGCTCTTCATCCTCTTTCTGATTTCACTGGTATGATAAAGGTATGACATGAAGGTATTGATCACCGGCGCGGCCGGCTTCATCGGTGCTCACGTCGCCCGCCTGCTGCTTGATCGCGGCGATGAGGTGGTGGGGCTGGATAACCTCAACGACTACTACGACGTCTCGCTCAAGGAGGCGCGTCTGGCCCGCCTGCAGGGGGATGAGCGGTTTCGCTTCGTGCGCCTTGATCTGGCTGATCGCGCCGGTATCGAGCAGCTCTTCGCCGCCGAGCGCTTCGACCGGGTGGTCAACCTGGCCGCCCAGGCCGGTGTGCGCTACTCGCTGGAGAACCCGCACGCCTATGTCGACAGTAACATCGTCGGCTTTCTGCACATCCTGGAAGGGTGCCGCCACCACGGGGTCGAACACCTGGTCTACGCCTCCAGCAGCTCGGTCTACGGGGCCAACGAGACCATGCCGTTCTCGGTCCACGACAACGTCGACCACCCGCTCTCGCTCTATGCCGCGAGCAAGAAGGCGAATGAGCTGATGGCGCACACCTATAGCCACCTCTACGGCCTGCCCTCCACCGGACTGCGCTTCTTTACCGTCTACGGCCCGTGGGGCCGCCCGGACATGGCGCTCTTTCTCTTCACCCGCAAGCTCCTCGCCGGTGAACCGATCGATGTCTTCAACCACGGCCACCACAAGCGCGACTTCACCTACATCGACGACATCGCCGAAGGGGTGGTGCGCGCCCTCGACCACCCGCCTGCCGGCAATCCGCAGTGGAGCGGTGTCGACCCCGATCCGGGCACCAGCCGGGCGCCGTGGCGGGTCTTCAATATCGGCAACAGCCGGCCGGTCGAGCTACTGACTTACATCGAGACGCTCGAGCGCGCGCTCGGGGTCAAGGCCCAGATGAACCTGCTGCCGCTGCAGCCGGGGGATGTGCCGGACACCTGGGCCGACACCGCGGCGCTGGAGGCGGAGACCGGCTATGCACCCTCGACCCCGGTTGAAGAGGGGGTCGAGCGCTTCGTCGCCTGGTATCGCGACTACTACCGCGTATGAAACTGCACGCCACCGCCCCCTACGGGTTGGGCGGCCTGCTGGTCGACGAGCTGCGCGCGCTGGGCGCGCAGCGGATCGAGGGCGCTGCCTCCGGGGCGACCTTCGAGGCCGATCTGGAAACCCTCTATCGGGTGGCGCTCTGGTCGCGTCTTGCCAACCGCCTGCTGCTGCCGCTGACCACGGTGCCGGCGGCGAGCCCTGAGCAGCTCTACCGCGAAGTCGCCGCGATCCGCTGGGAGCGCCACCTCCACTCGAGCGGCAGCCTGGCGATCGACGTGACCCAAAGTGGTGAGACGGCGATCGGCCACAGTCGCTATGCGGTGCTCAAGTGCAAGGATGCGATCGTCGACCGGATGCGCGAGCGCTTCGGTGAGCGGCCCTCGATCGATACCGAACGGCCCGATCTGCGCCTGCACCTCCACCTGCGCCGTGATCGGGCGCGGCTGTCGATCGACCTCTCCGGTGGCAGTCTGCACCGGCGTGGCTATCGTCTGGAGGGCGGCGCGGCGCCGCTGAAGGAGAACCTGGCCGCCGCCATTCTGCTGCTGGCCGACTGGCCGCGCATCGCCGCGGCGGGCGGCGGGCTGATCGACCCGATGTGTGGTTCCGGCACCCTGCTGATCGAGGCGGCGATGATCGCCGGGGATGTCGCCCCCGGCCTGCTGCGCGAGGATTTCGGCTTTCTGCGCTGGCGTGGCCACGACCCGGCGCTCTGGGCGCAGGTGGTCGCCATGGCGCGTCAGCGACGTGAGGCCGGTCTGGCCCACTTGCCGCCGCTGCTCGGGCGCGATCGTGATGCGCAGGCGCTGGCGGTGGCGCAGGCCAACCTTGAGCGTGCCGGCCTGGCCGACCGGGTCGTGCTGGAGCCGCGTGCGCTCGATGAAGGGATGGCCGGGATCATCGCTGCCGATACGCCGCCCGGGCTGGTGGTGGCCAACCCGCCCTACGGTGAACGGCTGGGTGAGGTCGAGTCGCTGCGCGACGACTACCGGCGCCTCGGCGACGAGGTGGCGCGCCACCTGCCCGGCTGGTCGCTGGCCCTCTTTACCGGCAACCCCGAGCTGGCCACCGGCCTCACCCTGCGCCAGCGCACCAGCCACGCGCTGCACAACGGGCCGCTGGCGTGCCGGCTCTTTCTCTACCACCCGGCGACGGCAGCGGGTGGCGGCGGGGCGGTGGCCGAATTCAGCGCCGGGGCGCAGAGTCTGGCCAACCGGCTGCGCAAGAACCTGAAACAGCTCGGGCGTTGGGCGCAGCGCCAAGACATCACCTGCTACCGACTCTACGATGCCGACCTGCCCGAATACGCGGTGGCGGTCGACTGCTACCAGACCACTGAGCAGCTCCACGTCCATGTGCAGGAGTATGAGGCGCCCAAGGGGGTCGACTCGGCCGCCGCCGCGCGCCGCCTGGACGAGGCGATGGCGGTCATCGCCGAGGTGCTGCAGGTGGGGCCGTCGCAGTGCCACCTGAAGGTGCGACGGCGCCAGAAGGGGCGCGACCAGTACACCCGGCAGGGGGGCGCTGGACGTTTTTACGAGGTGCGCGAAGGGCGTTGCCGCCTGCTGGTCAACTTCACCGACTACCTCGACACTGGCCTCTTTCTCGACCACCGCACGACGCGCCGGATGATCGGCGAGTGGGCTAACGGGCGCGACTTTCTCAACCTCTTTGCCTACACCGGCAGCGCGACCGTGCACGCGGCGCTCGGCGGCGCCCGCTCGACCACCACCGTCGATCTGTCACGCACCTACCTCGACTGGGCGCAGCGCAATCTGGCGCTGAACGGCGTCGACGGGCCGGCGCACACCTTCATTGCCGCCGACTGCACGGAGTGGCTCGCCGCCGAGGCGCAAGCACGGCGGCGGCGCTTCGGGCTGATCTTCCTCGACCCGCCGACCTTCTCCAACTCGAAGCGGATGCAGGCGGTCTTCGACGTGCAGCGCGATCACGTCAGCCTGATCCGGCAGGCGGTCGCGCTCCTGGCGCCCAGTGGCAGTCTGATCTTTTCCAACAACTTTCGCCGCTTTGAGCTGGATACGGCCGGGCTGGCCGGGCTGCAGATCGAAGAGATCAGCCACCAGACCCGCCCCGAAGACTTCCGCCGCAACCCGCGCATCCATCGCTGCTGGCGGATTGGCCTTTGACACGCCGCGGCGCGCGGCCTATAATTCGCGGTCAATTTTTGCTCCCGTAACTGGCTGGAACTCCTTGTCATGAAACGTACTTTTCAACCGAGCGTCCTGAAGCGCAAGCGCACCCACGGCTTTCGTGCCCGCATGAAGACCCGCAACGGTCGCAAGATCATCAATGCGCGCCGCGCCAAGGGGCGTGTTCGCCTGTCGGCCTGATGGCCTCTGGCCGGGCGACCGGCGACTACGCCTTCGGCTCCGAGCTGCGTCTGTGCGAGGCAGCCGAGTATGAACGGGTCTTCGCCGACGCCCGGCGCCTTGGCGGGCGCAGTGTGACGCTGCTGATGCGAGCCAACGAGCTTGGCCATCCGCGCCTGGGGCTGGCGATCAGCCGCAAACGCTTGCGCCGTGCGGTCGATCGCAACCGGCTCAAGCGCCATGTGCGTGAGACCTTTCGTCACCTTCGCCACCGCCTGCCTGCGGTCGACTGCGTTGTCCTGGCCCGCCAGGATGCCGCCACGATGAGCGCCGCCGAGCTGCACGCCGATCTGGAGCGCCTCTGGCAAAAGGCCGTCCACGCCCTCGCCTCGCCCCATCCCGATTCACGTACCTGACCACGAGCGACCGTCCCGTCATGGAACTCTCCCGGATACTCCTGCTGATCGCCTTGATGTTCGTCCTGCTGATGCTGTGGCAGGCCTGGGAAGAGGACTACGGCCGCGGCGCCGTGCAGGTCGGTGCCACCAGCGAAACGGTCGATGCAGCGATGCTGCCCCGCCGTGCCGAGGATGTGCCGGACGCCCCGGCCCTGCAGCTGCTCGACGGTATGCCGGGTGAGGCGAGCGTACCGCGCGGCCCCGGGGCCGCCTTTGCCAGTGCCGGTCGGGTGCGGGTCACCACCGATCTTTTTGCCATCGAGATCGACCGGATCGGTGCCGATCTGCGCCAGGTCGATCTGCTCCAGTACCCGGTCGCCGTCAACCAGCCGGATAGCCCGGTGCGCCTCTTTACCGATCAGGCGCCACACCCGTTCATCGCCCAGACCGGCTGGGTCGCCGCCGGCGGCATGGCGCCGCGCCGTGCACCGGATCACCACCAGCGCTTCTACGCCGAGGCCGACGAGTTCCGCATGGCCGACGGCCAGGACGAGCTGCGCGTGCCGCTGGTCTGGGTCGGCGAGGACGGTACCCGCATCACCAAGACCTACACCTTCCGCCGTGGCAGCTACCAGGTCGAGGTCAGTCGCCGGGTCGAGAACCTGAGCGGCGAGCCGTGGCTGGCCCACCCGTATCAGCAGCTTCAGCGCACGGAAGGGCCGGGCCGCGAGTCGTGGTTCATCTACACCTACACCGGTGGCGTTATCTCCACCGACGAGAAGCGCTACGACAAGATCAGCTTCTCCGACATCGCCAGCCGCAACCTCAGCGTCTCCACGCAACATGGCTGGCTGGCGATGATCCAGCACTACTTCCTCGGCGCCTGGGTGCCGCCACAGGGTGAAAGCCACCACTTCTACTCGGCCCACCCGGAGGGCAGCCGCTACGTGCTCGGCGCCACCGGGCCGCTGCTGCGGGTCGAGCCGGGCGAGAGTGCCGAGATCAGTGCCACCCTCTTCGTCGGGCCGAAACTGCAGAGCCAGCTGCGCGAGGCCGCCGACCACCTGCGCCTGACCGTCGACTACGGCTGGCTCACGATCATCGCCCAGCCGCTCTACTGGCTGCTCGAGCTGCTCAACCGGCTGGTTGGCAACTGGGGTGTGGCGATCATCCTGCTGACCATCCTGATCAAGGCGATCTTCTGGCCGCTCTCGGCGGCGAGCTACCGCTCGATGGGCAAGATGCGCAAGTTCCAGCCGAAGCTGATGGAGCTGAAGGAGCGTTTCGGTGACGACCGCCAGAAGCTCAATCAGGCGATGATGGACCTCTACCGCCGCGAGAAGATCAACCCGCTCGGCGGCTGCCTGCCGATCCTGGTCCAGATCCCGGTCTTCATCGCCCTCTACTGGGTACTGCTCGAGAGCGTCGAGCTGCGTCAGGCCCCCTTCATGCTCTGGATCGACGACCTGACCAGCCGCGACCCCTACTTCGTGCTGCCGGTGCTGATGGGCCTTTCGATGTTCGTGCAGATGAAGCTCAATCCGGCGCCGCTCGACCCGATCCAGCAGCGCATCTTCATGGTACTGCCGTGGGTCTTCACCGTCTTCTTTGCCTTCTTCCCGTCCGGCCTGGTGCTCTACTGGCTGGTCAACAACATCATCTCGGTGGCGCAGCAGTCCTACATCACGCGCAAGATCGAGCGTGGAGAAGTCGCCTGACGGCGATTCGATGAGCGGCGAGACCATCGCCGCCATCGCCACCCCGCCGGGGCGTGGCGGGGTCGGGGTGGTCCGCCTCTCCGGCCCGGAGGCCGGCGCCATCGCCGCAGCGGTCACCGCCGCCCCTCTGCCGGCACCGCGCCAGGCCAGCGTGCGCCGTTTTCTCGACCAGGACGGCGCGCCGATCGACAGCGGCCTGCTGCTCTGGTTTCCCGCACCCCACTCCTTCACCGGCGAGGCGGTGGCCGAGTTGCACGGCCACGGCAGCCCGATCGCCCTCGACCGGCTGGTCGAGCGGCTCTGCCAGCTCGGCGCGCGGCTGGCCCGCCCCGGCGAATTCAGCGAACGCGCCTTCCTCAACGGCAAGCTCGACCTGGCCCAGGCCGAGGCGATCGCCGACCTGATCGACAGCAGCTCACGGCAGGCCGCCAGCGCCGCAGTGCGCTCGCTGGAGGGCGACTTCTCGCGTCGGGTCAGCGAGGTCGCCGAGCAGTTGACCGGTCTGCGGGTCTGGATCGAAGCCTCCATCGACTTCGCCGACGAGGCGATCGAGCTGCTCGCCGAGGGCGAAGTGGCCGAGCAGTTGCAGCAACTCGGTAGCGCGATCGATCAGCTGGCCGGCAGCGCCCGACAGGGGCGGCTGCTGCGCGACGGCTTTCGCATCGTCCTCGCCGGCCAGCCCAATGTTGGCAAGTCGAGCCTGCTCAACGCCCTGGCCGGGCGTGAGCGCGCCATCGTCACCCACCTGCCCGGCACCACCCGCGACCTGCTGCACGAACAGATCGTGATCGACGGCATGCCGCTCCATGTGACCGACACCGCCGGCCTGCGCGAGAGCGACGACCTGGTCGAGCAAGAGGGTATCCGCCGTGCGCGGGAGGCGCTGGCGGGGGCCGACCGCGTCCTGCTGCTGGTCGACGACGCCAGCGGGGTCGGCCCCGCCGAGCAGGCACTGCTGGAGCAGTTGGCGCAGCGCGTGCCGGCCACCATCGTACGCAACAAGATCGACACCAGCGGCAGCCCGCCCGGCGAGCGCGAGGGGCCGCACGGCCCCGAGCTGTACCTGTCAGCGCACAGCGGCGCCGGCCTGGATACCCTGCGCAACCACCTGCGCCGGGTCGCCGGCTACCACGGCGGCGAGGGCCTCTTCAGCGCCCGCCGCCGCCACCTCGATGCCCTGCGCCGCACCCGCGCCGCACTCGACGACGCCGTACTGCGCCTGACCGACAGCCCCGAACTGGTTGCCGAAGAGCTGCGCCTCGCCCAACAGGCGCTGGGCGAGATCACCGGCGAAGTCACCAGCGACGCCCTGCTCGGCGAGATATTCTCCAGCTTCTGTATTGGTAAGTGACCGTGCAGCAGGGGCTTGTGCTGATTGCACGCCAGCGGACGTGGCCGGAGTGGATCGCTGACCTTCTTGTGTTGGCGGGATGGTGGTGCGGGGCAGCGGTGAGAGCACGGATTTAGATGAAAGTATATACTCAGCGTAGAGACTACCCCGCGGAGGCCCTACACCATGACAACTGCACGTGTTTTTCAGTCCGGCAACAGCCAGGCCGTGCGCCTGCCCAAGGAGTTCCGTGTCGATACCGACGAATTGGAGATCTTTCGGCGTGGAGACGAGATTGTGTTGCGAGAAAAGCGCCATAACGCCAGTGAGCTGCTAAAGATAGTGGAAGGTTTTTCGGATGACTTCATGGCCGATGGCAGAGATGACCTCCCGCCACAGGAGCGCGAGGAGTTATGAACCGCTACATGCTTGATACGGATATCTGCATCTACTTCATCAAGGGACGCCCCGCCTCTGTCGCGGAAAAGATTACCTCACAGCCACCCGGAAGTGTGGTGATGTCGGTCATCACCCTGGGTGAACTGCGCCGTGGTGCCGAACGAAGCCAACATCGGGAACAAAATCTGGCAAGCCTGCATGCACTGACACGCGCCATCCACGTGCTGCCATTGCCGGTGCAGGCAGGTGAGGTCTACGGTGAAATTCGCACCCGACTGGAGCGAGCAGGCACCCCCATTGGCGGCAACGACCTGTGGATCGCCGCCCACGCCATGGCCGCCGAGCTGACCCTGGTTACTAATAACCAGGGCGAGTTCACCCGGATCGATGGCCTTGCCGTGGAGAACTGGGCGCAACCCGCATGATGTACCGTCTGCCACTCCCCCTAAATACAAAGTGGGTGTCCCATAGTGCACTGACCTTTTTGTGTTGGCTGGATGTCCCCTTTTGTCACGGCTACTTTGCTGCCAAATGCCTGAGTGGAGTGGTTGTGGATATCATGCAGGTCCGCCATGGCACGATGGGTGAGTTCGACGGTGACCATGGTTCACTTCCGGCGGGTGGCGTCGAATTGCTGCATGTCCTTTTGCGCAGATGACCTGAAAAACGGATGACACGGCCTTCGCTGATTATCGTGGCCATGGGCTGAAGCTGTTGCAGGCATGAGGGCGCGCGGGGTGCAGGGTTGGCCGCGCGGTGGCGCTTGGGTGGTTGTCTCCCTCAGATCAGGATCCAGCGCTTCTCGCGCTGTTTGCGGATCAGCCGTTCGACCTCGTCGCGGGGCAGGGCGACCAGGGTGACGGTCCAGCGGCGGCGGTCGCGGGCGATCATCTCCACCAGGTTGAACTGGCCGGCCAGGCGGTCGTTGCTGCTGCGCTTGATGCCGAGGCCGTCGACCTCGATCACGACTGGCTCCAGCCGCAGGTAGTCCTCGGGTGCCTCCAGTATCGCTTCCATGTAGGCCGGGTAGTGATCGAGGCGCAGGCGATCGAGCAGGGTGCTGAGTTCGGCCTCGATCTGTGCCAGCCGCTGGCGTACCGTTTCGCGTTCGGTTTCGGTACAGCGCCGCTGCTGGCTGAGCAGGGCGGCGCGGGTCACCTCCAGCCGCTGTCGTTGTGCGACATCGTTGCGGATGTCGTCGGCGATGCGCAGGAAGAGGCTGTCGACGAAGTGGTTGGCCAGTGCTTCGCGCGCGGTGGTCTCGCTGATCGCCGGTACGCTGAGGGTGTGGTCCTTGAAGTAGACCAGGGTCTGGGCCACGTCGCGCTGGAGGGTCTCGCCGACCAGTGCCATGCCGAAGGTCTGTTTTTCGTAGCGCCGGGTGCCGAGCAGGGCGTAGATGGTCTCGCTACGCTCCATGGCACCGCTGTGCAGGCTCTGCTGTAGGGCTTGGCTGGTGGCGATCGCCTCCTCGATGGTGTCGGCAGAGGGGAAGAGGGCGTGGACCAGCGGGTTGCGGGCGTAGTCGGCACGCATCACCGGCAGGGGGCCGGGTACCTGTGGCGCCAGCGAGTGGGCGTAGTCGCGGGCACGCCCGACGATCGGGCGGAAGCGGGCCGGATAGCCACCCATCACCTTGAGGCGTCGCTCGACCTGGTTGACGACCCGGTCGACCAGGTGGTCGAGCTGCGGGTCGTGACGGCCCGGGCGCAGAGGTTCGAGGAGCTGTTTCAGTCGGTCGAGCATCAGCCGGTCAACTGAAGTGCAGGCGCAGGCGGGCCTGGCGGATCAGACTGGCTTCTTCGTCGAGGTCGGCTCGGGTCAGCGGGTGCGCGTCCAGCCAGCCAGGGGGAAAGCGTAGGGTGATTGCCTTGGCGTCGATTGCGAGGCTGGGCGTGGGGGGCGGCTCTTCGGCGCGGCCACGGTGGAGCAGGACGGCCAGACGCAGCAGCAGGGTCAGACGGATGGCCGGCAGGCGCTCTTCGTCGGGCAGCTCGTCGAAGACCTCGTTGCGGAACTTGCGCCGGTGGCAGCGCACCAACGCAGCCAGCACGCGCTGTTCCCGGCGCGAGAAGCCGGGCAGATCGGAGTGGGCCAGCAGGTAGGCGCCGTGCTTGTGGTACTGGCTGTGGGCGATGGCCAGGCCGATCTCGTGCAGGCGGGCGGCCCAGCCGAGGTGGAGCTGGTGACGTTCGTCGTTCAGCTGCCAGCCATCGGCACACTGTGCCAGCAGGTCGAGTGCGGTGGCCTCGACCCGGTGCGACTGGGCGCGGTCGACTTGGTGGCGCTCTTTGAGTGCGTCGATGGTGGCCTCACGCACGTCGTGGTGTTCCAGCCGTCCGAGCAGGTCGTGGATCAGCCCTTCGCGCAGCGCCATGTCGGAGACCTGCATGGTGCGGATGCCGAGCGCCTCGAAGGTGGCGTAGAGGACGGCGAAGCCGCCGGGAAAGACGGCGACGCGCTCGGGCGAGAGCCCGGCCAGCTCGGCCAGGGTGCCCTGCTTGCCGCGCTCAAGGAGGGCGGCGTGGAGTTGCTGCAGCCCTTCGCGGGTGATCTCGCCGTGGCCCCAGCCGTTGGCCTGAAGGACGCTGCCGATGGCGCGGATGGTGCCGGAGGCGCCGACCGCACTCTCCCAGCCGATACGCCGATAGGTGGTCTCGATCGGCTCCAGCTCCTGACGCGCGGCGAGGAGGGCGCGGCGCATCTGCTTGCTGTCGACCCGGCCATCGTCGAAGAAGCGTCGACTCATGCTGACGCAGCCCATGTGCAGGCTTTCCAGATAGCGCGGGCTGAAACGCTCGCCAATGATCAGCTCGGTACTGCCGCCACCGATATCCATGACCAGTCGCTGGCCGCCGTCGTCGGCGAGGCCGTTGGCCACCCCCAGATAGATCAGGCGCGCCTCTTCACGACCGGCGATGACCTCGATCGGGTGGCCGAGGGCGCGCTGCGCCTCGACCAGAAAGTCGCGCCCGTTGCGGGCCTTGCGCAGGGTGTTGGTGCCGACCGCGCGGACTCGCCCACTGGGGATGCCGCGCAGACGCTGCCCGAAGCGGCGCAGGCAGTCGAGCGCAACCTCGCGCGAGGCGCGGGTGAGGCGGTTGTCGTCGTCGAGCCCGGCACCGAGTCGGACCGATTCGCGTAGCCGATCGAGGATGGTAAGTCGCCCCTGACTGAAGCGGCCGACGATCAGGTGAAAGCTGTTGGAACCGAGGTCGACCGCGGCGATCTGGTCGTTCTGTTCAGGGGGTGGGGCCATCCAGGGGGTGCTCCAGCCGGCAGATCAGTTGTTCAAGGGTATCCAGCAGGCGGGCTTCCTCGCCCGCCGCGCGGTGTTGTTGCCATGTCTCGAAGAGGGTCTCACGTTGGGCGCGTGCGCGCAATGCCAATGCGCTCAGACCGGGCAGCGGATCGTGCCGGCGCAGACGGGTGAATGCGGCGGCGGTGTCGATGGTCTGCCGGATGCTGCTCTCGGCATACGCCTCGCCAGCCGGGCCGGCGCTGGCCTGCAGCCACTGCAGCCAGACCTGTCGGTCATGCAGGTCGCCGAGCAGGTCCTGCCACTGCTTGCACTGGCGAATCAGTGGCTCGGCCTCGTCGAGCGTGCCTTGTAGCGGCTCGCACAGGTAGCGCAGGCGCTTGATGGTGATGCGGGCACGGTGGGGCGGCTCGATCTGGGTGGCGTGGGTGGTGGCATGCAGTTGGGTGGCCAGTTGGGCGCTCTGTTGGCGCAGGCTGCGGGCCAGTACGTGGTGGAATGGCAGGCCGGTGCGGGGCGGGTCGGCGAGGTCGGCCAACAGTTTGCGCTGTAGACGGGCAAAGCGGCGCTGCAGCCGGTCGGGTGGGCACGGTGGGGCGATCCGTCCCAGCTGGTCGAGGACGACGCGCCAGCCGGGCCTTTGTGAGGGTGTCAGGGTGGCTTGCTGCTGGGTCAGCCAAGCGAGCAGTACCTCGTGATCACGGGCCGGTGACGTGCTGGCGGCGAGCTGTTGCAGCCGCTTGAGACGTCGCTTCGGGATGCCGAGATCGACGGCGTGTCGGGTGCCGCGCAGCAGGGTGCGCAGTCGGCGCAGGGCCACCCGGAAGTCGTGCAGTGCTTCGGCGTCGTTCCCGGTCAGCCGCTCGGCGGCACGGGCCGCCTCGGCCAGGTGTTGGCGGGCGATCCCGGCCAGCACCGGTGCGGCATCGCCGGTCAGCTGCAGAGGGGCGTTCATGCCCGCAAGGCGGCAAGATGGCGGGCTTGCAGTGACCAGGCCAGGGTGGCCGCCCCTTCTTCGATGGCACCGGGCAGGTCGAGCAGGCAGGCGGCACCCTTCTTCATCGGCAGGAAGGGGTGAGCATCGCCGCTGAGCAGCCAGGCGGCGAGCAGGCCAAGGTCCGGTTCGTGGCCGACCAGCGCAACGGCGCCGGCCTCCTGGTCGCGCAGCCAGTCGCGTACCGCGCGCGGATGGGCGCCCGGGCTCAGCGCGCCAAGTTCAGTGCGGCGGGCCTGGGGGTAGGCGGCGTGGACGATCTCGGCGGTCTGCCGGGCGCGCAGCAACGGGCTGCTGGCGATCAGGTCGAGGGTGACCACCTCGCGAGCCAGTCCGGCGCAGGCACGGCGCATGCGGCGGATGCCGTCGCGGGTCAGTGGGCGCTCTTCGTCGGGCAGTCCGGAGGCGGCAAAGGCGGCGCGCTCTTCGGCTCGGGCGTGGCGGATCAGAAGCAGTTTCATGCGGGCCTCCATGCAGGCTGTGAACCGATGCTAACCCCTTGTCTCAGCGCCTGCAACCCTCACCGTTCGGTCATCTTGAGGTGGTACAATGAGGCGCCGAACCCTTTTGTATCGAGGTTGTCGTGAACCTGATTCGCCTGCTGGCCATGCTTTTTCTGCTCTGGATGCTCGTCCGCTTGATCCGCCGTTGGCTCGACGGGCGGCGAGCCCGGTTGGCACAGCAGGCGCGGGCCGAGGCCGAGCAGGCCCGCCAGGTGCCGGAGATGGTCCGCTGTCAGCAGTGTGGCATCCATGTGCCGATGGCCGAGGCCGTGACGGATGGGGCCGGTCGCCATTTCTGCAGCCCGGCGCACCGGGAGGCGCACGGGGGCGGTCGGGAGTGAGTCATGGCCGGGGGGCCGTGCCGTTGCCTCACCACCGTGAGGCGGAGAGCCACTTTGGCTGGCGCCCGCTGCGGGTGCTGGTGTTCTACCGTCTGCTGGTTGCCGGCTTTCTGCTCTGGCTGACGTGGCAGGGTGATACGTTCAGGCCGCTGGGTGAGAGCGACCCGCGGCTCTTTGTGGCGACCGCCTGGGGCTATGCCATGGCGGCGTTCGTCTTTCTCGTCGCCAGTCGTCTGCAAGGGCGCCACTTTCTGCTCCAGGTGGTCGGCCAGGTGGTGGTCGACATCGTCTGCATCAGCCTGATCATGCACGCCTCTGGCGGTGTCGGCAGCGGTGTCGGCATGTTGCTG
>SKWO01000054.1 GCA_007128895.1 Gammaproteobacteria bacterium | reverse complement strand
GTCACAATTGATCGACACGCTCAGCCAGGTCGTCGGCAGTGCGCCGAAACAGACTCAGCAGTAGCGGCGGCGCTCGGCCAGTATGCCGACCAGCAGGAAGGCGCCCACCACCAACGGCCCCAGCCAGAGGTCGTTGAGCGAGGCCAGCAGACGGGCCAGCAGCGGCGCCAGATAGTTGATCACAGCACCGTAACCAAAGGCACAGACCAGCACGAAGAGGGCCACCCGCAGCAGGAAGTGGAGCCGCTTGACCAGCTCCTGGAAGGCCCGATTGAGATCGTGGCCATAGATCACCAGCAGGGTGGCCACCAGTGCCAAGCCGACCATCCCGAGGTGTGGGCGCAACCAGGCGGAAAAACTGCCGATCAGACCGGTGATCCACTCCATCACACAGCCTCCCCGTGGCCAGCGCCCCCATGCGGACGACAGAGCGGCCGCTCGACCGCCTCGCGCTGCTCGTGCCCGCACAACGTCTCGACCAGATGGAGCGCGAAATCGAGGGCAGTGCCCGGCCCCATCGAGGTAATCACCGGCCCGTCCTCGACCACCGGCTCGTCGAGCCGGACAAAGCCATCCACACCGCACCCTTCCAGCGCGCCCGGATAGGCGGTGGCGTGGCGCCCCTGGAGCAGACCGGCGTGGGCCAGCACCTTGGGCGCGGCACAGATCGCCGCCACCTTGTGGCCACGCGCCACGCTCTGCTGCAGCAGGGTGATCAACCGCGTATCGGCCTGCAGGTGGTCGGCACCGGGCAGCCCGCCGGGCAACACGATCAGGTCGAACTCGCGCTCGCGCACCGCCTCCAGCGTCGTCTCCGGCAGCAGCACGGTGCCACGGCTGGCACGCACCGGGCCATCGGCGAGGCCGGCAACGACCACCTCAACCCCGGCCCGGCGCAGGATGTCGATGATGGTTACGGCTTCGAGCTCTTCGCAGCCGTCGGCGAGGGGGACAAGGACGCTTCCCATAGCTGTGGACTCCTCTCTTCAGGGCGGGTACGGGCCAGCAGTTCCGAAACCGGCACGACATGGACGTTGATCTGGGCCAGTCGCGGCAAAACCCGCTCGAGCAGCGCCAAGGTCTCCGGATAGGGGTGGCCAATCCCGATGGCGTGGCCGTGACGGAAGGCGTGCAGCAGCAGGCTGCGGAACTGCCGCTCGATCAGGTGCGGCTCGATATCGTGGTCAAGGAAGATGTGACGCGATGCCTGCGGAATGCCGTGCAGCGCCGCCTGGTAGGCGGCGACCGTCTGGTGGCTGGTGCGACTATCAATGAAGTAGAGCCCGCCATGGCGGGCCAGCGCCTGCATGGTCCAACTCATGCGCTGCTGGTCGCGGGTAAAGCGACTGCCCATGTGGTTGTTGACGCCACGCACGTGGGGCAGGTCGGCCAGTGCGGCGGCCAGCGCCGCCTCAACCTGATCGCGATGCATATCGACGGTCAGCGCACCCGGCCCGGGGTTGGCGCCGTTGTCCGCCTCCATCGGCATGTGCAGCATCACCTCCTTGCCTTGGCGGTGGCAACGCTCGGCCATCTCGCGCCCGTGCGGCGTAAAGGGCAGCACGGCGCAGGTCACCGCAACCGGCAGATCACTGACACGCCGGTCGAGATCGAGACGCTCGCCGAGGTCGTCGATGATCAGAGCGATGTAGACCGGCTCGTACGCGTCGCCGGCATGCGCCGATGCGGCCAGCAGGAGCAGCAGCGGCAACCACGCCAGTCGATACCGCATCGCGACGACCTAGCGCGACAGCATCAACGACATGCCACGCAGCAGGTTGAGTGCCTCGTGAAGCTGAAAGTCGCTACGCGCCAGCGAGAGGCGCTCTTCACCGTCATCGGCGTCCTCATCCCGCTCGCGGCCACGACCGTTGTCGAGTCGGCGGTTGAGATCGGCCTCGCGGATGCGGTCGGCATCACGCGCCGTGGCCGCCACCTCGATCGAGTCGAGAATGATGTCCGGCTCGATCCCCTCAGCTTGGATCGAACGGCCGGAGGGGGTGTAGTAACGTGCCGTGGTCAACTTCAGCGCCGTGGTCTGGGTCAGCGGCACCACGGTCTGGACCGAGCCCTTGCCGAAGGTCGGCTCACCCATGATGATCGCGCGGCGGTGATCCTGCAGGGCACCGGCAACGATCTCCGAGGCCGAGGCCGAACCGCCGTTGACCAGCACCACCATCAGGGCGTCGTCGAGGATATCCTGCGGGGTGGCGCGGAACTCGAAGCGCGAATCGGGGATGCGCCCTTCGGTGTAGACGATCTTGCCCTCGCGCAGGAAGGCATCGGCCACCGTCACCGAGGCGTTAAGCACCCCACCCGGGTTGTTGCGCAGATCGAGCACCAGCCCCTTGAGCGGACCGCCGTTCTCGCGCTTGAGCTCACGCACGGCGCGGTTGACGTCATCGCCGGTACGCGACTGGAACTGGGTGATACGCAGGTAGCCGAAGTCCGGCTCGAGCATCCGCGCACGCACGCTCTGGACCCGGATAATGGCGCGGGTGATGGTGATGCGCAGAGGCTGATCCTCACCCTCACGCACGACGGTCAGGGTGATCTTGCTGCCCGGCTCGCCACGCATGATCTTGACCGCATCACTGAGCGCCATCCCCTTCACCGAGGTCTCGTCGAGGCGGGTGATCAGGTCACCGGCACGAATCCCGGCGCGAGCGGCCGGGGTATCGTCGATCGGTGCGATGACGCGCACAAAGCCGTCCTGCATGCCGACCTCGATACCCAGGCCACCGAACTGGCCGGAGGTGCCGATCTGCAGATCGGAGAACGACTCCTCATCGAGATAGGCCGAGTGTGGATCGAGACCGGTGAGCATGCCGCGGATGGCGTGCTCGATCAGTGTCCGATCGTCAACCTCCTCGACGTAGTCGCTCTTGATCCGGTTGAAGACCTCGGTGAAGGCGCGCAACTGCTCCAGCGGCAACGCATCACCACGCGCTTCGGCCCGGTCGGCAATCACGTGGCCACCGACCGCCAGCAGCACGCCCATGGTGACGCCAAGCAGCAGGATCAGCAGGGTGCGGGGTGTGTAGTGTTTCATCATGCAGACTCCGGGAACGCCGTTCCCCTTGGATCGAATTCAAACTATACCAAATGTCCCGAGCCGCCGCGAGCCTCAGCCCCGCCGCCACCAGCGCGCCGGATCGACCGCCTGGCCGTTGTGCCGAATCTCGAAGTAGATCCCGGCTTGCAGCTGACCACCACTGCTGCCCGCCTCACCGATCACATCGCCCGCCTCGACCCACTCGCCGACCTCCCGGTTCAGGGTTCGGTTGTGGGCGTAGAGACTGAGCCAGCCGTCACCGTGATCGAGGATCAGCACCAGACCGTAGCCACGCAGCCACTCGGTCATCACCACCTGGCCGGTCGCCACGGCACGCACCGGCGCACCTTCGCCGGCGGCGATGACCACGCCGTTCCAGGTCAGCCCGCCCTCCCCGCGTCGTGAGCCGAAACCGTGCCGGATGCGGCCTTCGGCCGGCCGAAGCAGCTGGCCGCGCAGCTCGGTGAAGGGGCGCATGGCCGGGCGACCACCGAGGCGGCGCTGGAGCAGGTCGATCACCTCCCCCAGTTCACGCTGGTCCGCCTCCAGCCGCTGAAGATCGCTGTCGGCGTCGGCCAGCTCTCTGGCCACGGACTGCAGCAGCCGCTCCCGCTCGCGCTGCTCCCGCGCCAAGTCCTGCTGCTGCCGCCGCTGCTGCTGCTCCAGCTCGACCAGTCGCTGACGCTCCTCGTGCTGCTGCCGCTCGAGCTGACGACTGGCCGCTGCCAACGTCTCGATATGGCGGATCTGCTCGACACGCTGGCGGGAGAGGTAGCCGTGGTAGGTGAGTTGGCGCGCGGCCGTGACCGGATCGTCGTGGTTGAGCAGAAGTCGCAGTCGGCCATCACTGCCGCTGGCATAGGCGGCGCGCAACTGCACGGCCAACCCGGCCCGCTGGCCGGCCAGCGCCTGATCAAGCGCACGGCGCTCGGCGGCCAGTTCATCCAGCGCGGATTCGACGACACCGCGCTCAGCGGCCAAGGCCCGCTGACGACGGTGCAGCCGGTCGATCTGCTGCTCGCTGGCGGCGAGCGCCTCGCGCGCACCCACCTCGTCGCGGCGCAACGCATTCTGCTGCTGGCGCAGCTGGGTGATATCCTGCTGCACCCGCTCGAGTCGCTCACGCGCCTCGCCCAGCTCGTCGGCCACCCCGCTCTCCGCCAGCCACAACAAGCCCAGCAGAAGCGGCCACAGCCGACCGTGCCGATCACGTTTGTGCGTCATCATCTCCATCGCGCACGATCAGCGAATGGCCGGTCATCTCGACCGGCTGCTCGAGACCCAGCAGCTCGAGCATGGTCGGCGCGATATCGGCCAGAATGCCGCTGGCCGCCAGAGTGACCGGGCGCCGTCCGACATAGATCAGCGGCACCGGATTGCAGGTGTGCGCGGTGTGCGCCTGCCCCTTCTCGCCGTCGTACATCTGTTCGGCATTGCCGTGGTCGGCGGTAATCAGCACCTCGCCGTCCTGCGCCCGGACCGCCTTGACCACCTGTTCCAGATAGCCGTCAAGCGCTTCCACCGCGCGCACGGTCGCCTCGAAGTCGCCGGTATGGCCGACCATGTCGAGGTTGGCGTAATTACAGATGATGACATCGTAGCGACCGCTGTCGACCGCCTCGATCAGGCGTCGGGTCACCTCCGGCGCGCTCATCTCCGGCTGGCAGTCGTAGGTCGGCACCTGAGGCGACGGCACCAGCACGCGCTCTTCACCGACGAACGGCTCCTCCACCCCACCATTGAAGAAGAAGGTCACGTGGGCGTACTTCTCGGTCTCGGCGATGCGCAACTGGTGCAGACCAAGGCGCGAAACATACTCGCCAAAGATGTTGCGCAGCCGCTCCGGTGGATAGGCGACCGGCACGTCGAAATCGGCATTGTACTCGGTCAGGGTGACGAAAGCGGCCAGCTGGGGACGGGCACGACGCTCGAAGCCGTCGAACTCGTCGCCCTCGATAAAGGCACGGGTAATCTGGCGTGCGCGGTCGGAACGGAAGTTCATGAAGACCACCGCGTCGCCGTCGCGAATCACCGCCGGCGCCTCGCCCTCCGGATGGATCAGGGTCGGCTGCACGAATTCGTCGTTCTCACCCCGCGCATAGGCCATGTCGACCGCCTCGGTGGCGCTCTGCGCGGCAAAGGGGGCTTCACCCAGGGTCAGCATGTCGTAGGCAGCCTGCACGCGGGGCCAGCGGTGGTCTCGATCCATCGCATAGTAACGCCCGACCAGCGAACCGATGCGCCCGCGACCGATCTCGGCCAAACGCCGCTCGGTCGCCTCGACCGAGTCGTGGGCACTGCGTGGCGGCGTATCGCGACCATCCAGGAAGGCGTGCAGATAGACCCGCTCGGCGCCGCGCTGCACGGCCAGTTCGACCATTGCATGCAGATGCTCCTCATGGCTGTGCACCCCACCCGGGGAGAGCAGGCCGACAACGTGCACCGCACCACCGGTCGCCTTGGCGGCATCGACCGCCTCGGTCAGGGTCTGGTTGGTGAAGAAGGAGCCGGTCTTGATTGCCCGCCCGATGCGGGTGAACTCCTGATAGACGACCCGACCAGCCCCCAGGTTGAGGTGGCCGACCTCGGAGTTGCCCATCTGGCCGGCGGGCAGCCCGACCTCGGCGCCCGAGCCACGGATCAGCGTATGCGGGAAGTCCTGCCAAAGGCGGTCGAAGAAGGGGGTGCGCGCCGCCCGGATGGCGTTGTGGCGCACCTCTTCCGAGTAGCCCCACCCATCCAGAATGATCAGCAGCAGCGGCCGGTGACGTTCTTGCATTGGGGATAATCCGTTCATCAACATAAAAGACTTTTCAAACTTTCTATTATTGTATATCGTTTTCCAAACAGCAGATACCTATAAGCGGCCAAAGCCGTCCCACCACACTGCACGCAGATGGCCATGATCGACACCGTAGAGAATGCCGGCGGGCTGATGACCCGCGACAGCGATATCAACCGCGCCTCCCGCTCGCTCAAGGCGATGTCACACCCGTTGCGCCTGAAGATCCTCTGCGTGATCGGTGATCGCGAGATCAGCGTGCAGGGCATCGTCGACAGCGTCGGCACCTCGCAAAGCAACATCTCCCAACACCTGGCGATCCTGCGCGACAAGGGCATCCTCGCCTCGCGCAAGGACGCCAACCGGGTCTACTACCGGGTCAGCGACAGCCGTACCCTGCACCTGATCGGCATGATGCGCGAGGTCTTCTGCAGCGCACACCAGGAGCCGTAACCGGCTTGTCATCCGCATCGGTCATGCTATATTAGCCGAAACTAATAAACCTGATGGAGTCCACACCATGAACGCAGAACGCATTATCCGCATCGTCGCCGGCAGCTTCATCCTGATCTCACTGGCTCTGGCCCACTACCACAGCCCGATGTGGCTCTGGTTCACCGCCTTCGTCGGCTTCAACCTGCTGCAGAGCGCCTTCACCTGCTTCTGCCCGCTGGAGAAGATCCTCAACAAGATGGGCATCAAGAGCACCTCCTGCTGAGGTGCTCCCGTCTCTCGTCACGACACCTGAGGCGAGGGCGGTTTCATCCACCCATCAGGCCGCGTACAATACGCGGCCTGACTCTTTCCGATACAGAAGGCCATGGCTCAGTTTCTCGAATTCGTCGTCAACCAGTGGGTCCTCTTCCTCACCCTCTTCGTGGTGGTCGGCGTCCTCATCTGGGACATCTTCGGCAACCGCATCCGCGGCATCAATGACGTACCCCCGCTCGAAGCCGTACGCCTGATCAATCAGGAAGAGGCGGTGGTGGTCGATGTCCGCGAGAACAGCGAGTACGCCGAAGGGCATATCCTCGACGCCCATCACATGCCGCTCGGCTCACTGGCCAAGCGCGCCGACGAGTTGAAGAAGGCCGGCGATCGGCCGCTGCTGGTGGTCTGCCGCAGCGGCAAGCGCTCCGCCTTCGGCTGCACCACGCTGCGCAAGCAGGGCTATGAGAAGATATACAATCTCAAGGGCGGCATGATCGCCTGGCAGAATGCCAACCTGCCGGTCAGCCGCGAACGCAAGGAAAAGAGCAAAAGCAAGAAAAAGGGAGGATAAGACGATGGCCGAGGTCGTACTCTATACAACCGGAACCTGCCCCTACTGCATCCGCGCCAAGATGCTGCTGGACAAGAAGGGGGTCGGCTTCAGCGAGATCCGGGTCGATCAGGAGCAGGCGCGCTATCCGGAAATGGTGCAGAAGGCCGGCGGCCTGACCTCGGTCCCGCAGATCTTCATCGACGGCCGCCACGTCGGCGGCTGCGACGACCTCTACGAACTCGATTTCGACGGTGAGCTTGACCCGCTGCTTGGCCTCGGCGGCTGATCGCAGCGACTCGCCTTACGTACCCCCATTCCCAAGGAGCACCCGATGGCCGAAGCCAACCCGCAGAGCAGTAGCGAACAGCCGCAGCCGCAGTTCCACATCCAGCGCGTCTACCTCAAGGACACCTCGTTCGAGACACCGAATTCGCCGCAGATCTTCACCGAGCAGTGGCAGCCGGAGGTCAACCTCGATCTGGACAACCGGACCAGCCAGCTGGCCGACAACGTCTGGGAGGTGGTGCTGACGATCACCGTCACCGCCAAGGTGGGCGACAAGACCGCCTTCCTGGTCGAGGTGCATCAGGCCGGCATCTTCACCATCGCCGGCTTCGACAGCCCCAACACCGATGCCATGCTGGGCGGCTACTGCCCCAACGTCCTCTTCCCGTTTGCCCGCGAGGCGATCGCCGAGCTGGTCACCAAGGGTGGCTTCCCGCAGCTGCTGCTCTCGCCGGTCAACTTCGAGGCAATCTACGCCCAGCGCCTGCAGCAACTGCAACAGCAGCAGGCCGCCGAGTCGGCACAGGACAGCCAGGCCAGCTAATCACCCATGGCCGCGCCGCGCACGGGGTTCACCGTCCTTGGCGCCGGCTCATGGGGTACCGCGCTGGCTGCCCAGCTGGCCCGGGCCGGCCATGCCGTCACCCTGTGGGCGCGCGACCCCGAGCACGTCGCGCGCATGGCCGCCAGCCACACCAACCCGCGCTACCTGCCCGACGTTGCCCTGCCGCCCACCCTCACCTTTGAGGCTGACCTGGAGCTTGCCGTACAGGCTGGACGCGACCTGCTGGTCTGCGTTCCCAGCGCCCACTTCAGCGGCCTCGTGCAGCGCATCACGCCGTTGCTGAGTGCCCAGCAACGCCTCCTGTGGGCAACCAAGGGGCTGGAACCGGACAGCCGCCGCCTGCTGCATGAGGTAGTGGCCGAGGCGGTCGGAGCGTCGCGCCCGACCGCGGTTCTCTCTGGCCCGACCTTCGCCGGCGAGGTCGCACGCGGCATGGCCACGGCGGTCACCATCGCCTCGCACCATGCCGACTACGCGGCCGAACTGGCTCACGCCTTCTCCGATCAGTACTTCCGCGCCTACACCAGTGATGACATGGTCGGCGTCCAGCTCGGTGGCGCGGTCAAGAACGTCCTGGCGATCGCCGCCGGCGTGGCGGACGGCCTAGGCTTGGGCGCCAACAGCCGGGCCGCACTGGTCACCCGTGGGCTGGCCGAGATGATGCGTCTGGGTGAGCGGATGGGCGGCCAGGCAACCACCTTCATGGGGTTGGCCGGCCTCGGCGACCTGGTGCTCACCTGCACCGATGACCAGTCGCGCAACCGCCGCTTCGGCCTCGCCCTCGGGCGCGGCGCCTCCGTGGCCGAAGCACGGGCCTCGATCGACCAGGTGGTCGAAGGGGCCGAGACGGTCCGTGAGGTCCACGCACTGGCCACAGAGCACGCTGTCGAGATGCCGATCACCGAGCAGGTCTTTGCCGTGCTCTATCAAGGCGTCTCGCCACAGGCCGCGGCCCACGCGCTGCTGGCGCGGGAACTCAAGCCCGAGGTCTACCCCTGACCGGCAAAGTCGTGCTGGCGCCACGCCTCATAGACCACCACTGCGACGGCATTGGCGAGGTTCAGGCTGCGCGAGCCGGGGCGCATCGGCAGTCGCACGATCTGTTCCGGCGGCAGTCGGTCGAGCAACGGCTGCGGCAGGCCGCGCGTCTCCGGGCCGAAGAGCAGGGCATCACCCGGCTGCCAGACGATCTCGGCGTGGCTGAGACGACCCCGCGTGGAGCAGGCGATCAGGCGCTGCGGGCGGGCCGTCGCGACATAGTCGTCGAGCGTCTCGTGCACGGCGAGCGTGGCGAACTCGTGGTAGTCGAGACCGGCGCGGCGCAGCCGCCGGTCGTCGAGCTCAAACCCCAGCGGGCCGATCAGGTGCAGGCGCATGCCGGTGTTGGCGCACAGCCGGATCACGTTGCCGGTGTTGGGGGGTATCTCCGGCTGGTACAATACGATATCGAACATGGTTTCACGAGGCAGATAATAGATGAATGCGGATGACGCAGCCCGCCTGCAGGTCGATTTCTGCGGCCTGACCCTGAACACGCCACTGGTGCTGCTCTCCGGCTGCGTCGGCTTTGGCGAGGAGTATACCCGCGTGCACGGCTTTTCCAATCGCGATGCCGGCGCCGTCTGCCTCAAGGGCACCACGCTGGAACCGCGCCTGGGCAATCCGCCCCACCGGGTCTGCGAGACGCCGGGCGGCATGCTCAATGCCATCGGCCTGCAGAACCCCGGCGCCCGCCATGTGATCGACCACATCCTGCCGCAGCTCGACTTCGGCGAGAGCCGCTTCATCGCCAACATCGCCGGCAACACTGTGGAGGAGTACGCCGAGGTGGCGCGCCTGTTCGACGACTCGCCGGTCGATGCGATCGAGATCAACATCTCCTGCCCCAACGTGAAGGCCGGCGGCGTCGCCTTCGGCAACGATCCTGAGATGTCGGCGCGCGTCGTCGAGGCGTGCCGACAGGCGACGCGCAAACCGCTGATCACCAAGCTCTCGCCCAACCAGACCGATATCGCCCAGAGCGCCCGCCGCTGCATCGAGGCCGGCACCGACGCCTTCGCCGTGATCAACACCCTGATGGGGATGGCGATCGACATCGAGCAGCGCAGCCCGGTGCTGGGCAACAACCAGGGCGGCCTCTCCGGCCCGGCGATCAAGCCGGTGGCGCTGCTCAAGGTCCACCAGGTCCACCAGGTCTGCCGCGACCACGCCATCCCGATCATCGGGCAGGGCGGCATCACCACGGCCGAGGATGCGATCGAGTTCCTCATCGCCGGGGCCAGCGCGGTCGGCATCGGCACCGCCCTCTTCTACGATCCGCTGCTGCTGCCGAAGATCAATCGTGGCATCGTCGACTACCTCGACCACCACGGTTTTGCCAGCGTCGGCCAGCTGACCGGCTCGCTGGTGCTCAACGGCCGCTGATGGCGCTCGACCCCGCCCTGCTGCAAGCGTTGCGGGAGGCGGTCGGGGGCGAGCAGCTGCTCACCGCCCCCGGCGACTGCTGGCCCTATGGCGGTGACAACAGCCGCCGTCACCACGCGCCCGACGCCGTGGTGCTGGCCCGTGACACGGCCAGCGTCGCCGCCGTGGTGCGTGCCTGCCACGACTTCACCACCCCGCTGACCACGCGCGGACGCGGCACCGGCACCGCCGGCGGCGCGGTGCCGCTGGCCGGCGGCGTGGTCCTCTCGCTGGAGCGGATGAACCGCATCCTCGAGGTCGACCCCGACAACCGCCTGCTGGTGGCCCAGCCCGGCGTACTCAACGCCGAGATCCAGCGCACTGCCGGCGAGCACGGCTTCTTCTGGCCACCCGATCCGACCAGCGCCCCCTTCTGTACCCTTGGCGGCAACCTCGGCTGCAACGCGGCCGGGCCGCGCGCGGTCAAGTACGGCACTACGCGCGAGAATGTCCTTGGCCTCACCGCCGTGACCGGTGACGGCAGCATCGTCCACAGCGGCACCCGCACCACCAAAGGGGTGGTCGGCTACGACCTGACCCGGTTGCTGATCGGTTCCGAAGGGACGCTGGGGGTGATTACCGAGGCGACCCTGCGCCTGACGCCAAAACCAGAGGCGGTGCGCACGATGCAGGCGGTCTACCGCGATGCCGTCGCCGCCGCTCACGCGGTGGCCCGGCTGATGGCGCAGCCGGTGGTACCGTGCGCCCTCGAGCTGCTCGACGGCCACGCCCTCGGCCTGATCCGCGATGCCGATGGGGTCGACCTGCCAGAGGGGGCCGACGCCCTGCTGATGATCGAGGTCGACGGCCCTGCCAGCGGGCTCGACGAGGCGGTCGCCGCGATCGACGCCGCCAGTGCGGTCGATGGACGGCTGCGCTTTGCCAGCGCCACCGATGCCACCGCGGCGGCACGCCTGTGGGCGGTGCGCAAGGCGCTCTCGCCGGCGCTGCGCCGCATCGCGCCGAAGAAGATCAACGAGGACGTCGTCGTGCCGGTCTCGCACATCCCCGCGCTGCTCGACGGCGTCGACCGGTTGGCCGCGCGCCACGCCATTACCATCGTCAGCTTCGGCCACGCCGGCAACGGCAACCTCCACGTCAACCTGCTGATCGACCCCGACGACCCGCAGCAGATGGCCGCTGCCGCCCCCTGCCTGGACGGCCTCTTCGACCTGGTGCTGCAGCTCGGCGGCACCCTCTCCGGCGAGCACGGCATCGGCAGCGAGAAGCGCGCTTACATCAGCCGCGAACTCGACCCACAGGCGCTCGCCGTGATGCACGGCATCAAACGGCTGTTCGACCCGCGCGCCATCCTCAACCCGGGCAAGACGCTGCCCGACCCCCTTACCCGATAGCAACCTAACTCAATGGTGATGATGCGCTACACCAGGCATCAACCAGTTGGCCAGCACCTTGGTAAGAAAGATCGAAATATAGAGCAGGGCCGGTGCACTGCCGTAGAGCCAGATGCGCAAGCGTAGGTGCGAACCGGCCGGGACCAGCAGACTGGCTCGCTGCCAGATCAGCCAGAGCGTCCATACCATACCTGCATAAGGCAACAACGCCAACCAGCCGATCCAGGCATCGCCTCGTTCAGCTAGTGGTGTGAGCTGCCAACCCAGCCCGGCGAGTGCTCCGATCTCATTGCCCAACGCGTGCGCGTTTCGGGTGGCAAAGGTCGTCACCGCATGCGGGATCAGACCGATGATCGCCAGCGGCGCCAGCCCCAGCGCCAGCGTATTGGCGGCCTCGCGCCAGCTTGTTTCGGCCAACCTGGCAGCTTGTCGGTAGGCCCAGAGCCCGATCAGCACGGTCAGGCCGATCCCAAGTACCAGCGCCAGAAAGCGTCCCAGATTGAAGAGGCTAGCGTCCAGCGCCACCCTTGCGTGCAGCCACTCGCCAGCCAGCGTCCACGGCAGGTAGGGCTTGAGTGGCGTGTGCTGCAGGCCGTGCAGGAACTGGATCCCCACCCCGGCGACACCGAGAATGATCAGGAAGACCCACATCTCGTGACGATCCTGCCCGGCGACAGGTCGGCGCATGACCACTCCAGGTCTCTTGCCGACCAGATGTGCATGCTCACACGCTGTCAGGCAGTCACCGCACAGCGTGCACGCCTCCATGTTATTACGCTGTGCAAAGCGAAACGGTGACAGGTGGTAACTGCACGCCTTGGCGCACTCAAAGCTCTTGCAGTCCTGACAGGCAGAAGCGTCAGTATCGATCTGCAACACCCCCACCTTGCCATGGGTAGCCAGCACGCGCCCTAGCGGGCAGACGTGCTGACACCAGGCCATATCCCGATAGATAAAAAAGATAGTGAAGGCCAGCACGGTGAAGACCAGAAAATACCAGGCCGTCACCTTGGTTGAGGCCGAGAGGCTACCCGGCATGGCGTAGGCCACCACCCAGTAAGCCAGCACAATGACCACCAGACCGACCCACACCCCACGCAACCGCCTGGGATATACCTTGCGCAGACCGATCCGGCTTAACCACTTGCCGACAAAACCATGCGGACAAATGCCACAGTAGACATTGCCCAGCGAGGGGGTCACCACGCTAGTGAAAAGCGGCCAGAAAATGCCCCACATCAGTAATGTGGCCAGCCCGACTCTGGCATCCTCCAGCCATAGGCCGGTAGCCACACCGGTGACAAACAGCAACAAGGTGACCGTTCTGAGTGCCGTCATCAGATAACCCCGCCGCAGCATCCAGCCGAGCAGCGGCCTGTGCGTCAGTACCCGACCTTGCCCCGCTGCATCGGCCACATGCATACCCTCTTTTATCTGAATCTGCTTACTCATCTGTTCGCCCCTTGGGCAGTTCAATCAAAACGACACACGGGCGCCGAAGTAGAAGAAACGCGCATCCGGGTCACTACGCTGGGTGCCGGTAGCCGTCAGACTAAAGTTGTCCGGATCGCGTCGGTCGAACAGGTTGTCGATACCCCCAAAGAACTCCAGGCCACCACGGTAACGATACTGAATGCCCAGATCGGTGACGGTGAGGTCGGTATTGTGGGGCGGGGTGCCCCGCGGGGCCGTGATGCCGACAGCCAGATAGTCATGCAGATGGCGCACCCTTGCGCTCATCGCCCATTTGCCGGATTGGTAACGGCTCTCCAGACGCCACGTCTGCCTTGCACGCCCGGTCAGCCGCTCGTCGGTCTCGGCGTTACGCGCGTCGAGCCACTCGACCGAGGGGATGAGCGTCCAGCGTGGCGTCAGTGCCCAGACCGCGTGCAGTTCGGCCCCATCAATATGCGCCTTGCCGAGATTGCGATACTCGACCTCGCTCAATGGTCCGGGCAGCACCACTCCGGTGGTGAAGGACTCAATCAGATCACGGATCCGGTTGCGGTGCAGCGTGAGCTCGACATGGCCGGCGCCAAACTCACGCCGCAGCATGGCCTCCCAGGTAGTGGACCGTTCGGGCTCCAGATCGGGGTTGCCGCGGATCAACAGCCGGCCACGTACAAAACTGGAATACTGCTCCAGCAGGGATGGTGCGCGAAACGCCGTGCCATAGCCCAGACGCGCCTGCCAGATCCCGCCCTCCCATCCCAGGGAGATCCTGGGGTTGGTCGTGGTGCCAAAATCGTCGTAATGGTCATGACGCAGTCCGGCGACCAGCATCCACTGGTCATTGAGCTGCCATTGGTCCTGCAGCAGGACGAAACGGTTATCGCGACTGGCAATACGGCTGTTGATACTGACATCGAGCCGGTCACGGCCACCCCCTGCCCCCACAGAGACTATGTGATCATCACCAACATAGGCGTGGTAGACCGCATCGGCCTGGTATTGATGAAAGTCGGTGGTTTCGATGTTCGGGTGGCTGCGATTGGTCGAGCCCCGGCTTCTGCCAACACTGCCACGCACGACCAGCTCGCCCTCACCAAGCTGCTGATGGTAGTCCAGACTGCCGAAGCGGCGTTGCTCGCGCTCAAAACGGGTGTGACCTTCCCTCTGCGCCCGACTGTCCCGCTCAAAGGCCTCCAATGTCCAACCCAGGCTGCGGTTTCCATCAGGTGTCCAGCGACCGCGGTAACTGCCGGACCAGTTGTTCAGTCGGCCAAAATCATCCTCGGTGGCACCTGCATGACGCAGGCGTTCGCGGTAGTTCTGCTCGAGGGTCAGGCTGTGGCCGAGCTGACTGTCGCCAAAGCGGTGGTTGATACCCGTCAGCAGCGACTCTCTGCCCCGCTCCGCCGTGCCTGCACGAACGTAGAGATCTGTGCCGGGTGAGCTACCCGGGTGTCGTGAGATGACATTGACCACCCCGCCCAGGGCATCCGAACCATACAGAGAGGAGAGCGGACCGCGCACCACTTCGATCCGCTCGATATCAAAGAAGCCGATCTGAGACAGATTATTGCTGCCGTAATTATTAGTGCGTCTGAAGCCGTCGACCAGAATTAAGGTGTGATTGCGATTGAAACCGCGAATCGAGATATCCCCCGTCGCCCCCGAGTCCGACGTACTGACGCCCAGCGCGTGTTTCAGCGCCTGACCAACGCTGGCGCCGCCAAATCGGTCGAACTGGTCCCGATCAAGCACCTCGACACTGGCCTGAACATCGCGCACCTGAGCCTCACTTCCGGTTGCTGTCACGACAATATGATCTAGCGAGTAAACACTTGGCTCACTCGCCTGAGGCGGCGGGCTGACAAACACCGCCAGCGTTACCAGTGACGCCCATACAGCCGGTTGATGAAGGCGATGCAATGTCATGCTATGAAATCCCGTTTTATCGTTGGACACAACCTTGAGCAATCCCAGTGCCACACTTCACAATCCACCTATAAACAGCTTGTTGATACGGCACCCACGCCAAAAGACGGCTCAATCTGAGCCATATCACTCATCAGAGTCGGGCAAATGGCGCAGCGTCGTGTGCTACGATGCCCGATCTGCGCCGTCAGGTGCCCGCCGGGGAACCTGCACCACTGTCGACTGTCTGGAGCATAGAACTCCATTCGCCCACGACCCATGGAACCCGCGATGAACCGATTCAGACACCTGCTACCGGCCCTGCTCCTGCTGATCGCCGCCCTGCCGGCCAGCGCAGAGGTCCATGAGTTCTTCCTCGACAACGGCATGCAGATCCTGGTCAAGGAGGACCGGCGCGCCCCGGTTGCCGTCTCCATGGTCTGGTACCGGGTCGGCTCCGGCCACGAGCACGACGGCATCACCGGCATCTCCCACGCCGTCGAGCACATGATGTTCAAGGGCACCGAGACGTATGGACCGGGCGTCTTCTCGCGCCTGGTGGCCGAGCGCGGCGGCCGTTCCAACGCCTTCACCGGACGCGACTTCACCGCCTACTTCCAGCAGATCGATCGTGTCCACTTGGACAAGATGCTCTATCTGGAGGCCGACCGCATGCGCGGCCTGCTCTTCGACCCGGAGGAGTTCGCCCGCGAGATGGAGGTGATCAAGGAGGAGCGCCGCCTGACCCTGGACGACAACCCACGCGCCGTGGCCGGTGAGCGCTTCAACGCCGTCGCCTTCGCCTCCAGCCCCTACCGCCACGCGATCATCGGCTGGATGAGCGATATCGAGTCCTATACCCTCGACGATCTGCGCGCCTGGTATGCACGCTGGTACGCCCCGAACAACGCCATTCTGGTGGTGGTCGGCGATGTCGATGCCGAGGCCGTCCACGCCAAGGCGCAGCGCCACTTCGGGCCGATCCCGGCGCGCGCGATCGTGCCGCCCAAGCCGCGCCCGGAGGTCGAACCGCTGGGTGAGCGACGCGCCACGGTGCGCATCCCGGCCCAGGTGCCGCTGGTCAGCCTGCGCTACCTGACCCCGTCGCTGGCCACCGCCGACGACCCGGACGACGCCTACGCCCTGGCCGTGGCCGCCGCCGTCCTCGGCGGCTCGACCACCGCCCGCCTGCAGAGCCGGCTGGAGCGCGAGCGCGAGATCGTCAGCAGCGTCAGCACCGGCTACAACCTCTACGCACGCCTCGACGACCTCTTTACCGTCAATGCCGTTCCTGCCGACGGTCACGATGTCGCGGCGGTCGAGGCGGCCCTGCGCGCCGAGGTGGCGCGGCTACGTGATGAGCGGGTGGACGAAAGCGAGCTGGAGCGCATTCGCATCCGCGTCCTGGCCGACAACGTCTTCCAGCAGGACTCGCTCTTCTACCAGGGGATGCTGCTCGGCATGCTGGAGACGGCCGGCATCGGCTGGCGCGAGCTCGACGCCTACGCCGAGCGCATCCGCGCCGTCACCCCGGAGCAGGTTCAGTCGGTCGCTCGCCGCTATCTGGTCGACGACCGGCTGACCGTAGGCATCCTCGAACCGATCGCCGGCGCAGCGCCGCCTGGCCACGGCCTCGGCGATAGCCGTCCGCTGATGCACGCCCGATAGGCCGCCACGCCCATGCGTCCACGCAAGGAAACGACCATGTACAGAGCCACCCCCTTCTTTCTCACCACTGTGCTGCTGAGCGCCCTCCTGCTGCTGGGCGGCTGCGCCAACCAGACACCGCGCCCGGAGGCCACCGCCAGTGCCGCCTCCGGCCCGACCATCGAACAGTGGACCACCCGCAACGGTACCCGTGTCCTCTTCGTCGAGGCGCGCGAGCTGCCGATGGTCGATCTGTACCTCATGATCGACGCCGGCAGTGCGCGTGATGGTGAGCGTCCCGGCCTCGCCCGACTCACCGCCAACCTGCTCGAAGCCGGTGCCGATGGCCTCGACCTCGCCGAACTCGCTGACCGCTTCGAACAGCTCGGCGCCGAGTTCAGCGCCAGTGCCGGGCGCAGCTCTGCCAGCCTCTCCCTGCGTAGCCTGAGCGATCCGGCCATTCTGGAGCCAGCGCTGAACAACTTCGCCCGCATCCTGCAACGCCCCGATTTCCCCGAGGCCGACCTGCGCCGCGAAGTGGCACGCACCCTGGTCAGTCTGCGCGCCCAGCGCCAGTCACCCGGCGCCGTCGCCGGCAACCTGGTCTGGCAGACCCTCTATGCCGACCACCCGTACGCGCACAACCCGCTGGGCAGCGAGGCGAGCCTCGCCGCACTCGGGCGCAGCGACCTGCAGCAATTCCACGCCCGCCACTACACCGGCGCCAACAGCGTACTGGCCATCGTCGGTGACCTCGACCGCGCCGCCGCTGAGGCGGTGGCCGAAGCCGCCGTTGGCGGCCTGCCGTCGGGCAGCCACCACCCGTCCCTGCCCATCGCCACACCGCCGGCTCAGGGCGAGCACCGCGTGCAGAGCCATCCCTCGGCACAGAGCCACATCCACGTCGGTCTGCCACTGCTCGGCCTCGACGACCCCGACCACTTCGCCCTGCTGGTCGGCAACCACATCCTCGGTGGCGGCAGCTTCACCTCGCGCATCTTCGCTCAGGTGCGTGATCAGCGCGGGCTGGCCTACAGCGCGCGCAGCAGCATCACGCCGCTGCACGGCCACGGCCCGTTGCTGCTCTCGATGCAGACCGCCAACGCGAATGCCGACGCCGCGCTGGAGCTGCTCTTCAACCTGCTCGACGACTTCATCACCGAAGGGCCGAGCGAGGCCGAGCTGGTCCTCGCCCAGCGCAACATCACCGGTGGCTTTGCCCTCAATATCGACAACAACCGCAAGATCGTTGCCCAGGTCGCCGCGATCGGCTTCAACGAGCGCCCGCTCGACTGGCTTGACCGCTATAACGAGGCGGTCAATGCCGTCACCGTCGAACAGATCCGCGACGCCTTCCAGCGGCGGGTCGACCCGCAGCGGATGAGCGTGATCCGGGTCGGCGGCGAGTGAGCCGACGGCGTGCCGCCCGGCGCCCGGATAATGGGGGGCGGGTTCGCATCATCGGTGGTCGCTGGCGCGGTCGGCAACTCACCGTCAGCGACCTGCCCGGTCTGCGACCAACACCCGATCGGCTGCGTGAAACGCTCTTCAACTGGCTCGCCTTCGAGCTCCCCGGAGCCCGCTGCCTCGACCTCTTTGCCGGCTCCGGGGCGCTGGGGCTGGAGGCACTCTCACGCGGTGCCGCTACCAGTGTGCTGATTGAACGCCAGCCGCAGGCCGCCGCCCGACTGCGCGACAGCATTGCCCAGTTGGAAGCCACCGGCGCCGAACTGATCGAGGCCGATGGCCTGCACTGGCTCGACGCGGCCCCCGTGGCCCCGTTCAATATCGCCTTTCTCGACCCACCGTTTGATGCCGACCTGTGGCTGCCCGCCTGCCAACGGCTGATCGCGCGTGGCTGGCTGCAAAGGGGTGCCCTGCTCTATCTGGAGCACCCCGCCGATACCGCCGACGCCCCTCCCCTACCTGCCGAACTCACTCCGCACCGGGAGACGCGCGCCGGGCAGGTCATCGGCCGTCTGTTGCGCTACACTATCGCCTGACTTCACCCAGCCAAGAGCGCACCGATGACGACAGCCGTCTACCCCGGCACTTTCGACCCGATCACCCACGGCCACAGCGATCTGGTGCAGCGCGCGGCCCGCCTCTTCGACCGGGTCATTGTCGCCATCGCCCACAACCCGGGCAAGCAGCCGGTGCTGCCGCTCAACGTGCGCATCGACCTGGCCCGGCGCAGTCTGGCGGGGCTGGACAACGTGGACGTGGTCGGCTTCGACATCCTGCTGGCCGACTTCATGCGGCAGCAAGGCGCTGGCGTGGTGCTGCGTGGCCTGCGCGCTGTCTCCGACTTCGAGCACGAGTTTCAGCTGGCCAGCATGAACCGCCACCTCGCGCCGGAGGTCGAAACCCTCTTCCTCACCCCGGCCGAGCAGTTCTCCTTCATCTCCTCCAGCCTGGTGCGCGAGGTGGCCCGGCTCGGTGGCGACGTCACCCCCTTTGTCCATGCCGACGTCGAGGCTGAACTGAAGCGCCACTTCCGGTAAAATAGCCGCCCATCCACGTATTGCAGGAGTTGACCATGGCCCTCTTGATCACCGACGAGTGCATCAACTGTGACGTTTGCGAACCGGAGTGCCCGAACGCGGCCATCTATCAGGGCGACGACATCTACGTCATCCTCCCGGAGAAGTGCACCGAGTGCGTCGGCCACTACGAGGAGCCGCAGTGCATCGAGGTCTGTCCGGTCGATTGCATCATCGTCGATCCCGACCACACCGAGAACCACGATCAGCTGACCGCCAAGTACGAGAAGCTGATGCGCGAAGGCGGTTGAGCGCTACTCCCAGCGAAACAGGCGCGCGCCGACGGCGAGAAAGAGGGCGGTCATCAGCACCAGCGCGGCCAGATGGGGGGCAATCTCGAGCAGCCCATGGCCGTCGAAGATGATGCCGCGTGCCGCCTCCAGCATGTGGGTCAGCGGCAACAGCGCCGCCAGCGCCTGCATGGCCGGGTGCGCCCCCTCCAGTGAGAACCAGACCCCCGAGAGCAGCATCATCGGCCAACTGATCAGATTGAGCAGGCCGTCGGCCAGCTCCTCGCTGACCAGACGCGCCGCCACGATCATCCCCATCGCGATCAGGCTGAAGGTCCCTACCAACAAGACCAGCAGCAGCAGCCACGGCGACCCCTCGACGGCAAGACCGAGAAACCACGCCATGCCGGCAAAGAGCGGGACACTGACCAGCACGATCAGCCAGATGCGCGAGAGCAGCTGAGCCAACAGGAAGTCACTGGCCCTGAGCGGGGTCGCCCGCAACCGCTTGAGCACGCCATTCTTGCGGTAGCGCACGGTCACGAAGCCGATCCCATAGAGCGCGCTGAACATGATATTGACCGCCAGCACCCCCGGCAGCACCCACTGCACATAGCTGACTTGCGCCCCACTGACCTGGGCCCGCTGCAACTCCGGCACCTGCCCCGGCGCTGCCTCAGCCAGCGCCGCCAGCAGCGCCCGCTCGAGCAGGTAAGCGGCCGGATTGTCGTCGTTGCTCCAGTAGCGCGTCTGCACCCCGTCAAAGGCGAGCAGCAGATCAACCCGATGGCGCTCGACGCTGCGCACCGCCCGCTCCAGTTCGTCGACCGGCAGGTAATCGACGTGGCGCAGCCCAAGCAGCGCTTCCTGCGCAGGCGTGGCCGCCTCACCGTGAACGGCGACCTTCCACGGCATACGCTCGCTCTCCTCCGAGAAGGCAAAGGCGAGCCCGATCACCACCACCAGCGGAAAGAGCAGGTTCCACCCCAGCGCATGGCGGTCACGGGTGAACTCCTTGTTGCGCGCTACCACCAGCGCATAGAGACGACGCAATCGCATGAACGGCTCCGACAGAATGGCGTTACTGGCGCAGTTCGCGGCCAGTCAGTTTGAGAAAGAGATCTTCCAGCGTGCGTGGCCGGATGCGCAGGCGAGCCAGCGAAATTCCGGCCGCCTGCAGGGTCGCAACGGCGTGGTCGATGTCGCTGCACTGCAGCTCGATCCGACCGTTGCAGCGATAGACCGGCAGGGGAAAGGTCTCGGCGGCGACTGTGAAGTCGGCCTCCGGCAGCTCCAACACGGCATCGTCGAAATGGTGGCTGAGCAACGCTTCCGGGGTGCCTTCGGCGATGATGCGGCCGTGATCCATGATCACCAGCTCGTCGCACAGTACCTGTGCTTCCTCCATGTAGTGGGTGGTCAGCACGATGGTGGTGCCGCCGGCGCGGATCGCCGCGACCAGCTCCCAGAAGTTGCGCCGCGCCTGTGGATCGAGCCCGGTGGTCGGCTCGTCGAGAAAGATCAGGGCCGGGTCGTTGACCAGTGCCATCGCCAGCAGCAGCCGCTGCCGCTGGCCACCGGAGAGGCGGTTGGCGTCGCGCTCGAGAAAGCCCTCCAGTCGACACAGGGCAATCAGCTCATCCAGTGCACGACCACGCGGGTAGAGCCCGCGAAAGAGGCGCAGCGTCTCGTGCACGGTGAGGTACTGCTGCAGCGCAGTCTGCTGAAACTGGATGCCGACCTCTTCGCGAAAGCGCGCGTCGCGGGGCAGCCCCCGGTAGAGGATGGCGCCGCTGTCCGGCTCGTGGATGCCCTCGATGATCTCCAGGGTGGTGGTCTTGCCGGCGCCGTTGGGGCCGAGGATGCCAAAGCAGCGGCCTGCCTCGATGGCAAAACTGACTCCGTCGACGGCGCACACGCCAGGATAGTGCTTGACCAGCTCGCGCACCTCGAGCAGTGGCCCGTTCATCGCCATGCGAACTCCGCCAGCAACCCAAGGAAAAGCACCAGCCCAAGCCAGTTGTTGTTGCTGAAGGCGGTGAAGCAGTCGGCCCGATCGCGGCGACGGATCAGCCACTGCTGGTAGAGACCCAGCAGTGTCGCCGCGGCCATCCCCAGCCACCAGTAGAGCCCCAGCTCGAACGCCTCTCCGGCCAGCCAGAGCGCCGCCAGAGTCAACAGTTGCAGCAGCCCGATCATCACCCGGTCGCTGTCGCCGAAGAGGATCGCGGTCGAGCGTACACCAATCTTGAGGTCGTCGTCGCGATCGACCATGGCATACATGGTGTCGTAGGCGGTGGTCCACAGCACGGTGGCGGTAAAGAGCAGCCAGGCACCGGGCGGGACGGCGCCGGTGACGGCGGCAAAGGCCATCGGCACGGCCCAGCCGAAGGCCGCACCCAGGACGATCTGCGGCAGGTGGGTGTGGCGCTTCATGAAGGGGTAGATCGCGGCCAGCGTCACGGCACCGAAGGCGAGCAGCACCGTCAGCCGGTTGAGTGTCAGCACCAGCAGGAAGGCGATCAGGCAGAGCACGGCGAAGAGCGCCAGCGCCTCGCGCTCGGTGACCCGACCGCTGGTCAGCGGGCGATCCCGGGTGCGGCGTACGTGGCGATCGATGTGGCGGTCGGCGTAGTCGTTGATCACACAGCCAGCCGAGCGCATCAGCACGACCCCGGCGACGAAGACCAGCAACACCGGCCACGCCGGCACCCCTTCGGCCGCGATCCACAGAGCCCAGAGGGTCGGCCACAGCAGCAGAAAGATGCCGACCGGTCGGTGCAGCCGCATCAGCAGGGCGTACTGAGCCAGGCGCGCCACCATCTCAGTCGGCCTCCCCGCGCAGAAAGAACTCGCTGACCAGTAGCGACGCACCGTGCAGGGTAAAGCAGGAGCGCCGCCCCCAGACTGGGGCAGCGCGATCGCCCGCCGCGGCAGTCGCCTCACGGTGCAGGGGCTGGCCAGGGTGCAAGCGGGTCAACTGCAGCTCGGTTCGATGCAGCGAGTGGCTGGCGAAGAGCACACCGCCAAGGGAACGGCTACCGAGGTGGAGCAGACGCCGGCGCGGCCCACTCAGGCTCTTCGGCGGGATCACCGTGCGCGCATAGACCACCGGTTCGCCATCACAGAGCAGCAGCACGCGGCGCACCAAGGCCCACTCGCCCCGCCGCAGCCCCAGCAGTACGGCCTCGTCGCGGTAGGGGCGCTGGCGGCGCTGCGCCAGCAGACGCACGCTGAAGTGGCCGCACTCAGCCGTCAGCCGGCGGGTCAGCGAGGTCGGGTCAAGCAGGCGTGCGCGCAGCGCAGCACTGGGCTTGGGAGCGGACCAGTTCGGATGGTGCCATTGGGTCTTCATACGTCTCCGTAGATCTCGCCGGGCACCCAGCGCCGGATCAGGGCGCGGGCCGATGCCGGGTGGTCGCGCAGCAGGCCGTCGGCGGCCTGGGCCACCTGCGGCAACCAGTCGCGATCCCGTACCAGATCGGCGATGCGCAGCTGCTGCAGGCCGGTCTGCCTCGTGCCAAGCAGTTCGCCGGGGCCGCGCAGCTCGAGGTCGCGCCGCGCGATCTCGAAGCCGTCGTTGCTCTCGCGCAATACCGCCAGCCGGGCGCGGGCGTTCTCCGACAGCGGGCTATGATACATCAACAGGCAGACACTGGCGCGGCTGCCCCGACCGACCCGACCGCGCAGCTGGTGCAGCTGGGCCAGCCCGAGCCGCTCCGGGTTCTCGATGATCATCAGGCTGGCGTTGGGCACATCGACGCCGACCTCGATCACCGTGGTGGCGACCAGCAGGTCGCAGTCACCGGCCTTGAAGGCCGCCATCCGCGCCGCCTTCTCGCTCGCCTTCAGGCGGCCATGCACCAGCGCGACGCGCAGCTCCGGCAGCTGCTCGGCCAGCAGGGCCGCGGTCTGCTCCGCCGCCTGGCATTGCAGCGCCTCCGACTCTTCGATCAGGGTGCAGACCCAATAGGCCTGGCGCCCACCACCACAGGCGGCGCGCACCCGCTCGACCACCTCGTCGCGCCGGCTGTCGGGGAGCGCCACCGTCTCCACCGGTGTGCGCCCCGGCGGCAGCTCGTCGATCACCGAGAGGTCGAGGTCGGCGTAGGCGGTCATCGCCAGACTGCGCGGAATCGGCGTCGCCGTCATGATCAACTGGTGCGGATAGCGCCCCTGGTGGCAGCCCTTCTCGCGCAGGGCGAGCCGCTGATGGACGCCGAAGCGGTGCTGCTCGTCGATGATCACCAGACCCAGGGCGTGAAAGCGGACGTCGTCCTGAAACAGGGCGTGGGTGCCGACCGCGACGCGAGCGGTACCGCTGGCCAACTGTGCCAGCGCCGCCTCGCGCCGCCGCCCCTTGACCCGCCCGCTGAGCCACGCCACCTCGAGGCCGAGCGGCGTCAGCCAGAGCTGGAAATTGTCCCGGTGCTGCTCGGCCAGCAGTTCGGTCGGCGCCATCACCACCGCCTGATAGCCGGCCTCCACCGCCTGCAGCACGGCGTGTACCGCCACCACCGTCTTGCCGCAACCGACATCGCCCTGCACCATGCGCTGCATCGGGTGATCCCGCTGCAGGTCGCTGGCCAGCTCGGCGATTACCCGCTGCTGGGCGGCAGTCAGCGCAAAGGGCAGGCGCTGCTGCAGGGCGGTGCGCAGCGCACCGTCACCCCTCAACACAGGGGCCTGATGGCGATGGGCGCGCGCGCGCAGGATGCGCAGACTCAGGTGGTGGGCCAGCAGCTCCTCGAAGACCAGCCGCTGCTGGGCCGGGTAGGCCCCGGCCTGCAGCCGGGCACGCTCGACCTCGGGTGGCGGCCGATGGACAAAGCGCAGCGCCTCGGCCAGCGGCGGCAGGCCAAGCGGGGCCAGCAGCGGCGTCGGCAGCCAGTCCGGGATCGTGCCGTCCGAGCAGAGGGCCAGCGCCTGCTCGGTCAGGTTGCGCAGGCTCTGCTGGCTGAGCCCCTCGGTGGTCGGATAGATCGGGGTCAGCGCCGCCTCGACCGGTACCGGCGCCTCGGGGTCGACCAGGCGAAACTCGGGGTGGACCATCTCCAGCGCGGCCGCACCCCGCCGCACCTCACCGAAACAGCGCACAGTGGCGCCCCGCGCCAGCGTGGCCCGCATCGCGGCACTGAAATGGAAGAAACGCAGGGTCAGCGCACCGCTGCCATCGCTGATGCGCACCAGCCACATCGCACGGCGTCCGCGCTGCAGGTCGCTCAGCTCGACACGCCCTTGCACCACCGCCTCGTCGCCCGGACGCAGGCCGCCGATCGGCACCACACGGGTGCGATCCTGGTAGCGCAGCGGCGGGTGGAAGAGCAGGTCGTGGACGTGGTGGATGCCGAGCCGCTGCAGCCGCTCGGCCAGCCGCGGGCCGACCCCCTTGAGCGCGGTGACGGGCAGGGCGGCGTCGATCACGCCGGCTGCTTACCGCTCGAGTTCGAGGATGGCGTCCATCTCCACCGCCGCCCCCTTGGGCAGTGCAGCCACCCCGATCGCGGCACGCGCCGGGTAGGGCTCGCTGAAGTAGCGCGCCATCACCTCGTTGACCAGCGGGAAGTGGCCCAGATCAGTGAGAAAGACGTTGAGCTTGACGACATCGGCCAGTGAGCCGCCGGCCGCCTCGGCCACGGCGGCAAGGTTATCGAAGACCTGGCTGATCTGTGCCGCCATGTCGCCCTCCACCAGCGCCATCGTCTCCGGCACCAGCGGGATCTGGCCGGAGAGGTAGACCGTGGTGCCGACCCGTACTGCCTGGGAGTAGGTACCGATCGCCTGCGGGGCGCGGTCGGTGGTGATGGGGGTGCGTCGGCTCATGGTCCTCTCTCCTTGGATAGACGTTTAACGGGTACGCTGAATGCGCAGCACCGATTCCAGATGGCGCAGACGGCGCAGGATACGGGCCAGATGGCGGCGATCGGTCACGGTGATCAGCAGGGTCAGGCTGCTGTGGCTGCCGTCGCGCTCGTCCATCTGGACATGTTCGATATTGGCGTGCATCTCGGCGATCGCCGCGGCCACGGTCGCCAGCACGCCGCGCTGGTTGGCCACCTGGGCGCGCACCTCGACCGGAAACTCGCCCTCGGTCTGCGGCTCCCACTGGACATCGATCCACTTGTCCGGCTTGTTGCGAAACTCGCCGACATTCTTGCACGACTGGGTATGGATGACGATGCCGCGTCCCGCCGAGAGGAAGCCGAGGATCGAGTCACCCGGGATCGGGCGGCAGCAGCGCGCAAAGCTGACCACCATGCCCTCGGTGCCACGGATCGAGAGCGGGCGCGATTCGCCGGCGCTATCGCCCACCTCCGGCGCCTCATCCTGCCCCTCCGGGGCCAGTGCGCGCGCCGTCAGCAGCGGCATGCGCTTGCCCAGGCCGATTTCCGCCAGCAGCTGATCCAGGCTCTCGCTGCCGGTCTGCGCCAGCAGCGCCTGCAAACGCCCATCCGGCAGACTGTCCAGGCTCAGGGAGAGGCTGCCCAAGGCGCGCTCAAGGAGCCGGCGTCCGAGCGCAATCGCGTCGTCCTCTTTGAGATTCTTCAAATAGTTGCGAATGGCCGAGCGCGCCTTGGCGGTGACCACGAAGTCGAGCCAGGCCGGGTTGGGTCGGGCGCCGGCGGCGGTGATGATCTCCACCGTCTGGCCAGTCAACAGCTCGCTGCGCAGCGGCACCAGATGCTGATTGACCCGGGCAGCGACACAGGTGTTGCCAACATCACTGTGCACCGCGTAGGCAAAATCGACCGGGGTGGCGCCACGCGGCAGGACACGAATCTCGCCCTGCGGGGTGAAGACGTAGACCTCGTCCGGGAAGAGGTCGATCTTGACGTGTTCCAGAAACTCCATCGAGTCGCCGGCATACTGCTGCAGCTCCAACAGGCCGCGCAGCCAGTCGCGGGCGCGGCTCTGCGCGCTGCTGCTGCTGCCGTCGGTCTTGTAGAGCCAGTGGGCGGCGATGCCGGCCTCGGCCACCTGATCCATGTCCCGGGTACGGATCTGTACCTCGATGGGAAAGCCGTACGGATTGAACAGCACGGTGTGCAGCGACTGGTAGCCGTTCGCCTTGGGAATGGCGATGTAGTCCTTGAAGGTGCCGGGCTTGGGCTTGTACAGGTTGTGCACCACGCCGAGCACGCGGTAGCAGGTGTCGACCGAGTCGACCACGATGCGAAAGGCGTAGAGGTCGAGCACCTCGCCGAAGGAGAGGTGCTTGTGCACCATCTTGCGATAGAGGCTGTAGAGGTGCTTCTGCCGTCCCTGCACCTCGCAGGTGATCCCCTCCTGCTGCAGCCGCTCCCCGAGTGACGTCTCGATGCGGTTGATCACCTCGCGCCGGTTGCCGCGCGCCTTGCGCACCGCCTCGGCCAACACCCGGTGGCGCAGCGGCCAGTGGGCGGCAAAGCCGAGCTCCTCCAGCTCCAGACGCACCCGGTTCATGCCCAGGCGGTGGGCGATCGGGGCGTAGATCTCGAGTGTCTCACGGGCGATGCGGCGGCACTTGTCCGGGCGCATGATGCCGAGCGTGCGCATGTTGTGCAGACGGTCGGCCAGCTTGATCAGGATGACGCGCAGATCGCGCACCATCGCCAGCATCATCTTGCGGAAGTTCTCCGCCTGCGCCTCCGCCTTGCTCTCGAAGTGGATGTGGGTCAGCTTGCTGACCCCGTCGACCAGCTCGGCCACCTCTTCACCAAAGGCGTGGGCGAGCTCCTCCTTGCGGGTGCCGGTATCCTCCATCACGTCGTGCAGCAGGGCGGCGATGATGCTCTCGTAGTCGAGACGCATCTCGGCCAGGATCAGGGCCACGGCGAGGGGATGAAAGATATAGGGCTCGCCGGACATGCGGCACTGCCCTTCATGTGCCTCGGCGCCGAACAGGTAGGCACGGTAGATCTCGGCTACCTGTTCCGGCTTGAGGTAGGTATCGACGACCGCAACGAGGTCGTGAATCTTGTGAACGGACGGCAGAGTCGCGCTCACGGCGCTGGCGTGAGGGCGCTTACTCGGCGCCCTCGTCCTCCATGGCAGCGCCACCGGCGGCCTCTTCGCCCGCCTCGGCGCGCAGCTCGGCCTGCAACTCGGCCACAATCTGCGCCTCATCGATGGTCGAGGCGGCCCGCTTCTGACGGCTCTCCTCGTCGAGCACCTCAAGGCCGGTCAGCCCATCGGCGATCTCGCGCAGCGCCACCACGGTCGGCTTGTCGTTCTCCCACTCGACGCGCGCCTCGGCGCCGTTGGCCAGCTGCCGCGCCCGCATCGAGGCGGCCAGCACCAACTGGAAACGGTTATCGACGTTATCGAGGCAGTCTTCGACGGTAATACGGGCCATGCTCTTCCTCCGCAAGCGGGTATTCAGGGGGTAACCGTTTATTATAGGCCTTGCGAAGGCCTATCACAATTTTGCTTGCACACGCCCGCTCTGGCACCGGTCACGCCGTGCCGAGCAGGCTCTTGATCAGATCGGCGTGGCGCTGCTGTTGGCAAGGCTGGCGCAGGCGCTGGGCGGTGAGGATCGCGGCCAGTTGTTCCAGCGCGACGTCAAAATCGTCGTTGATCACCAGGTAGTCGAACTCATCAAAGTGGACCATCTCGTCGACCGCGCGCGCCATGCGCCCGGCGATCACCTCGTCGCTGTCCTGGCCGCGGCCGCGCAGCCGCTCTTCGAGGGCGGCGCGCGACGGTGGCAGGATGAAGATGCCGAGCGCCTCGGGGAAGGCGGCGCGCACCTGGCGTGCGCCCTGCCAGTCGATCTCCAGGATGACATCGAGACCGGCGGCCAGCTGCGCCTCGACCGCACTGCGTGAGGTGCCGTAGTGGTTGCCGAAGACCTCGGCGTGTTCGAGAAAGTCGCCGGCTGCGACCATCGCCTGGAAGCGCTCGCGATCGACGAAGTGGTAGTGCACCCCCGCCTCCTCGCCGCTGCGCATCGGGCGCGTGGTATGCGAGACCGACAACGCCAGCCCCTCGCTGCGCTCGAGCAGCGCCCGCACCAGACTGGTCTTGCCGGCGCCGGAAGGGGCCGCGACGATGTATAGGGTACCTTGACTCTCTGCCATCACGGGTTCTCCATCACTCGATATTCTGAATCTGTTCGCGCATCTGCTCGATCAGCACCTTGAGTTCGACCGCGTGGCGGGTGGTCTCGCCGTCGGCCGATTTCGACGCCAGGGTGTTGGCCTCGCGGTTGAATTCCTGCATGAGAAAGTCGAGACGGCGACCGACCGCACCGCCCTTGGAGAGGATCTCGGCCATCTCGACCAGGTGGCTGTCGAGGCGGTCCAGCTCCTCATCGACATCGAGCTTCTGCGCCGCCAGCGCCAGCTCCTGCTCAAGACGCTGCGGATCACCCTCCAGCCCCAGCCCTTCCAGACGGCTGCGCCAGCGCTCGCTGAGCCGCGCCACCACGGCCGGACGCAGCCGCCGCACCTCGGCGACCCGCTGCGCGACCTGCTCGCACCGCTCCTGCAGCAGCGCGGCCAGCCGCTCGCCTTCACCGCCACGCACCTGCTCCAGCTCGTCGATGGCGGCATCGACCGCCTCCAGCGCGGCGCTCTGCAGCCGCTCCGCGTCGAGCGCGGGCTGCACCACCACGCCGGGCCAGCGCAGCACCTCGAGCGGATCGACCGGGGTGGTATCGAAGAGCAGCTCATCAAGCTCGCGCAGCCGCTCGGCCAGCCGACCGACCAGGGTGCGGTCGATCTCGAGTTCGCGACTGGTTGGCCCGGTGCCGAGACGCAGGGTCAGGTCGACCTTGCCGCGCGTCAGGCGGCCGTTGAGTCGGTCGCGCAGCGCCATCTCGATGGTGCGCAGCTCTTCGGGCAGACGCAGCGAGAGGTCCAGGTAGCGGGCATTGACCGAGCGCAGCTCGACCGTCAGGGTGCCGTGTTCGGTCGGCCGCTCACAGCGGGCAAAGGCAGTCATGCTACGGATCATCGTGGTCACTCCTCGGCGCGGGTCGTATAATGGGCGGCCGACAGGCCATCCATTGCAGGTACCCGCCATGCGCCCCAGCGGCAGAACACCCGACCAGCTCCGCCCCATTCGTCTGACCCGCCATTATACCCGACATGCGGAGGGCTCCGTGCTGGTCGAATTCGGCGAGACGCGCGTGGTGTGCAACGCCAGCGTCGATACCAGCGTACCGCGCTTTCTGCGCGGCAAGGGGCAGGGCTGGGTTACCGCCGAGTACGGCATGCTGCCGCGCTCGACCGGCCGCCGCATGCAGCGTGAGGCCTCCGCCCACCAGCGCGGCGGCCGCACCCTGGAGATCCAGCGTCTGATCGGCCGCTCCCTGCGCGCCTCGGTCGACCTCACCCTGCTCGGTGAGCACACCATCACGGTCGACTGCGACGTGATCCAGGCCGATGGCGGCACCCGTACCGCGGCGATCACCGGCGGCTTCGTCGCCCTGTGCGACGCCCTCGACTGGATGCGCCGGGAGAAGCGGATCAAGGGCGACCCGCGCCGGGGCTGGCTCGCCTCAGTCTCGGTCGGCATCTACCAAGGCACGCCGATCCTCGACCTCGACTACGCCGAGGACTCGACCTGCGAGACCGACATGAATGTCGTGATGAACGGCGACGGCGCCTTCATCGAGGTCCAGGGCACCGCCGAAGGCCACCCGTTCCGGCCCGATGAGCTGCAGGCGATGCTCGCCCTCGCCGCCGGCGGCATCGACGACCTGATCGACCACCAGAAGGAGGCACTGCAAGGATGAACCGGATCGTTCTGGCCAGCAACAACCCGGGCAAGCTGCGTGAGATCGGCGCCCTGCTCGAACCGCTCGCCCTCGAGGTCGTCGCCCAGAGCCAGCTCGGCGTCGACGAGGCCGAGGAGAACGGCCTGACCTTTGTCGAGAACGCCCTGATCAAGGCGCGCCACGCCGCCCGCGTCAGCGGCCTGCCGGCGCTGGCCGACGACTCCGGGCTGGAGGTCGACGCCCTGCACGGCGCCCCCGGCATCCGCTCGGCCCGTTTCGCCGGGCCGGGCAGCAGCGATGCCGACAACGTGGCGCGGCTGCTGCGCGAACTGGAGGGCACCCCGCGCAACCTGCGCAGCGCCCGCTTTGTCTGCGTGCTGGTCTGGCTGCGCCACGCCGACGACCCGACCCCGCTGATCAGCCAGGGGATCTGGAACGGGCGCATCCTCGAAGCGGCTCAGGGCGACGGCGGCTTCGGCTACGACCCGGTCTTCTACGTGCCGGATCACGACTGCGCCGCCGCCGAGCTCCCGGCCGAGACCAAGAACCGCATCAGCCACCGCGCCCGCGCCTTGAACGGCCTGCTGGAACAGCTCAAGGCACGCTGACTTGCCCGCACCGCTACCGCTGGCGCTCTACGTCCATGTGCCGTGGTGCGTGCGCAAGTGCCCCTACTGCGACTTCAACTCCCATCCGCTGCGCGAGCCACTGCCGGAGGCCGCCTTCGTTGACGCCCTGATCGCCGACCTCGAGCACGAACTGCCGCGTGTCTGGGGCCGCCCGCTCGACACCCTCTTCATCGGCGGCGGCACCCCCAGCCTGCTCAGCGTGGCCGCTATCGAGCGGCTGCTCTCGGCGGTACGTGCCCGGCTGCGCCTGCGTCCGGGGGCCGAGATCACCCTCGAGGCCAACCCCGGCACGGTCGACCAAGCGCGCTTTCACGGCTACCGCGAGGCCGGCATCAACCGACTCTCGCTCGGGGTGCAGAGCTTCGACGACCACCTGCTCACGGCGATCGGGCGCATCCACAATGGTCGCAGCGCCCACGCAGCGATCGAGGCCGCCCGCGCGGCCGGCTTCGACAACCTCAACCTCGACCTGATGTTCGGCCTGCCCGGTCAGCGCCCGGAAGGGGCCGAGGCCGACCTCGACGCCGCCCTGAGCCACGCCCCGGAACACCTGTCGCGCTACCAACTGACGATCGAGCCGAACACGGCCTTCGGCGCCGCGCCGCCCCCCCTGCCCGACGACGAGCCGCTATGGCAGATGCACCAGCTCGGCCGCGACCGGCTGGAGGCCGCCGGCTACCGCCCCTACGAGGTCTCCGCCTGGGCGCGCCCCGGGCGGCAGAGCCGCCACAACCTCAACTACTGGCACTTTGGCGACTACCTCGGCATCGGCCCTGGCGCCCACGGCAAGCTGACCCACACGACCGAGCAGGGGGTATTGCAGGTCGAACGCCACCACCGCGTACGCCACCCGCGCGACTACCTGGCGCGTGCCGCACGCGGCGAGGCGACCACGGCCGGCCGCGAGGCGATCAGCGGCCCGGCACTGGCACTCGAGTTTCTGATCAACGGCCTGCGCCTGCACGACGGCGTCGAGCGCGACCTCTTCAGCCGGCGCACCGGCCTGCCGCTGGCGACGATCGCCGCAGAGTTGGCCGAGGCGCAGCGGCGCGGCCTGATGCGCGATGACCCAGACCGACTGGCACCGACGGAAAAGGGCCGCCGCTATCTCGACGACCTGCTCGGGTTGTTTGTATAGTTATGGGCAACAAAACACTGAGGACAGAGCACATGAGAGCCACCCTCATCGCCTTCGGGCTGCTGACGGCCCTGCTGCTGGGCGGCTGCAGCAGCACACCGATCGCCGGCGACGGCCACCCGCTGCCGGTAGAGACGCTCAGCAAGGGGCTGCACAGCGGCATCGACGCACCGCGCCTGAGCGTGGTACGCGACGGCGAGGCCTGGCAGGCGCTGTGGCAGGCACACCACGCCATGCGCCAGCCGGCGCCCCCGCTGCCGGAGATCGATTTCACCCGTGACATGGTGATCGTCGCCTTCATGGGGCAACGCCCCAGTGGCGGCTACCACATCACCGTCAGCGAGGTGATGGAGCACCGTGGCGCCGTACTGGTGCGCATGGTCAGCCGTACCCCGCCGTCCGACGGTATCGCCACCCAGGCGCTGACCCAGCCCTTCCACCTGGTGCGGGTACCGCGCCTCGATCAGCGCGTGGTCTTCTCGCTGATCGAAGAGTAGGTTAACCCTCTCGACAGTAGAGCAGGTCCCACACCCCGTGGCCGAGCCGTTCACCACGCCGCTCGAACTTGGTCTGGGGGCGGTAGTCCGGCTTCGGCGCATAGGCGCCGGGCGCCACGCAGTTCACCATGCCCGGCGCCTGCTCCAGCACCTCGACCATCCACTGGGCGTACGGCTGCCAGTCGGTCGCGGCATGAAACCGCCCCCCTTCGCGCAGGCGCTCGCGCACCCGTTCGATGAAGGCAGCCTGCACGATGCGCCGCTTGTGGTGGCGCTTCTTCGGCCACGGATCGGGAAAGAAGAGCAGCACCCGGTCGAGGCTCTGCGGCGGGATGCGCGCCAGTACCTCGATCGCGTCCTGACACGCCACGCGCACATTGGTCAGCCCCAGCCGCTCGACCCCGGCGAGCAGGTGGCCAACCCCCGGGCGGTGAACCTCGATGCCGAGAAAGTCCTGGTCGGGCGCGGCCGCTGCCATCGCCAGCAGCGCCTCGCCGTCACCGAAGCCGATCTCCAGCGTGCGCGGGGCGTCACGACCAAAGAGGGCGTTCAGGTCCAGCAACGCATCGCCGGGCGGGATCGACAGGGCCGGCAGCCAACGCTCGAGCGCGCGCGCCTGGCCGGTGGTCAGGCGCCCCTCGCGGCGAACGAAACTGCGCACGGTACGCGGGTGGGTCTCTTGATTCATGGAGATGCACAACGCTGAAAAGTGTGCCAGTATAACGCAATACTGCCCTGCCTGAGCGAAGCCGCCCCCGGTAACGTGGCGCGGCCCGACTCGCGGCGGTAGAATCGAGCTTCGCACTACGGGACCACGACTATGGCACGCAACACATCCAGCGCCCTGAAAGAGGTTGATGCCCGCTCCCAGCTGGCCGCATCCAACAAACTGGAGCTGCTCTGTTTCAATGTCGGCGACAGCCACTCGCTCTACGCGATCAATGTCTTCAAGGTGCGCGAGGTGGTCAAGCGCAGCTCCTACTACATCGACCACGTCGCCGATACCGGCAGCCCGGTGATCGAGGGCATGATCGACCACCGCATCGGCCTGCTGCCGGTGATCAACCTGGCCCGCTGGCTCGGCGAGGGGATGGGTGCGAACGATGACAAGGTGATCATCTGCGAATACAACAAGAGCAATGTCGGGCTGCTGGCCAACAAGGAGGCCAAGATCATCCGCAAGGACTGGTCCGAGATCCACATCCCGCCGCCCAGCCTGCTGGAGATCGGCAAGATCACCAACACCACCAAGATCACCAACGACGACGGCAGCGAGTCGGTCGTCTACATCCTCGATGTCGAGCAGCTGCTGCAGGAGATCGCGCCGCGCTTCTCGGAGATGGAGGAGAGCAACGTCGAACATCTGACCCCGCACCCGGTCAACAACCTCAAGCGCATCCTGATCGCCGAGGACTCCCACGTCGCCCGCTCGCAGATCAAGAAGCAGCTCGGCCTGCTCGGCATCGCCGACTACCTGATGTTCAACAACGGGCGCGAGATCCTCGAGTACATCTCCGGCGCCGATCCGGAGAGCATCGGCCTGATCATCACCGACCTGGAGATGCCTGAGGTCAGCGGCTTTACCGTGATCAAGGAGATCAAGGCCAACCCGACCTTCCAGCACATCCCGATCGTGGTCAACTCGTCGATGTCGGAAAAGAACAACGAGCGCGAGGCGATGCAGCTCGGCGCCTCCGGCTTCATCCCCAAGATCAGCCCGCAGCAGATGGCCGCGGCGATTCAGGAATTTGCCATCAAGCGCTGAGCCGATGCATCGAATCCAGCTCAAGCGGCTCGACCCCCGCCTGGGCAGCGAGTTTCCGCTGCCCGAATACGCCACCGACGGCTCCGCCGGTCTTGATCTGCGCGCCTGCATCGACGGGCCGCTGGAACTCGCACCGGGCGCGACCGAACTGATTCCGACCGGCTTTGCCATCCACATCGGCGACCCGGCACTGGCCGCCGTACTGCTGCCGCGCTCCGGCCTCGGCCACAAGCACGGCATCGTCCTCGGCAACCTGGTCGGTCTGATCGACTCCGACTACCAGGGGCAGCTCTTCGTCTCGTGCTGGAACCGGGGCAGCACCCCGTTCACCATCCAGCCGGGCGAGCGCATCGCGCAGATGGTCTTCGTCCCGGTGGTACAGGCGGCCTTCGATCTGGTCGACGAATTCGACAGCAGCCGGCGCGGCGAGGGCGGCTTCGGCCACTCCGGGCGCCACTGACCCCCAACACAAGGTACCCGCATGAGTCTCGACTCCACCGCCGCGATGAATGTCGCCCGCGTCCTCAGTGAATCGCTCCCCTACATCCAGCGCTTTGCCGGCAAGACGATCGTAATCAAGTACGGCGGCAACGCGATGACCGACGAAAAGCTCAAGCGCGGCTTCGCCCGCGACGTGGTGCTGATGAAGCTGGTCGGCATGAACCCGGTCGTGGTTCACGGCGGTGGCCCGCAGATCGGCCGTCTGCTGGAACGGATCGGCAAGCAGAGCGAGTTCATCGAGGGGATGCGCGTCACCGACAGCGAGACGATGGACGTGGTGCAGATGGTGCTCGGCGGCCTGGTCAACAAGGAGATCGTCAGCCTGATCAACTCCCAGGGCGGCCGCGCGGTCGGCCTGACCGGCAAGGACGGCGACCTGATCCGCGCCCGCAAACTGACCCTGACCCGCAACGCACCGGAGATGAAGGCGCCGGAGATCATCGACATCGGCCACGTCGGCGATGTCGAGGCGATCAATCCCGAGGCGGTCGACCTGCTGCTGCACGGCGACTTCATCCCGGTCATCGCGCCGGTCGGTGTCGGCCCCGACGGCCAGTCGTACAACATCAATGCCGATCTGGTCGCCGGCCGCCTCGCGCAGAGCCTGCAGGCCGAGAAGCTGATCCTGCTGACCAATATCCAGGGGCTGCTGGACAAGGATGGCAACCTGCTCACCGGCCTCGACAGCGCCCAGGTCAACGCCCTGATCGCCGACGGCACCATCCACGGCGGCATGCTGCCGAAGATCCGCTGTGCCCTCGACGCGGTCGACCACGGCGTCAAGACCGCACACATCATCGATGGCCGGGTCGAGCACGCAACCATGCTGGAGATCTTTACCGACGAAGGGGTCGGCACCCTGATTCGTTCGAGCTAATTCGACAGAAACAGGGTATACTGCTTCCAGCAGCGCCCTACCAGTCTATGCGCTGCCCCTCTTTTGCGCAGCTGCGCTGATCCCCGTCTGCCTTTGACTGGCGCCCTTCACGGCGACAGGCCGATGTTTTCTTCTGGAGTTTTCATGTCCTTTGCATCCCTCGGCCTGCATGCCGATCTCGTTCGTGCCGTCACCGAGTGCGGCTATACCCAACCGACCCCGATTCAGGTCCAGGCGATCCCCGCCGTGCTGAGCGGTGGTGACCTGATGGCCGGCGCACAGACCGGCACCGGCAAGACCGCCGGCTTTACCCTGCCGATCCTGCAGCGACTCAGCGATCAGCCGCGCAGCAAGGGGCCGGTGCGCGCCCTGGTGCTGACCCCGACCCGCGAACTGGCCGCCCAGGTCGAGGAGAGCGTACAGAAGTACGGCAAGCACCTGCCCCTGCGCTCGCTGGCGATCTTCGGCGGGGTCGGCATCAATCCACAGATCGACCGCCTGCGCCGTGGCGTCGACATCCTAGTGGCGACCCCCGGCCGCCTGCTCGACCACGTCCAGCAGCGCACCGTCGACCTCTCCCAGGTCGAGATCCTGGTCCTCGACGAGGCCGACCGCATGCTCGACATGGGCTTCATCCGCGACATTCGCAAGATTCTCGCGCTGCTGCCGTCCAAGCGCCAGAACCTGCTCTTCTCAGCCACCTTCTCCGACGAGATCAAGCAGCTCGCCGAAGGGCTGCTGCGCCAGCCGACCCTGATCGAGGTGGCCCGCCGCAATGCAGCCGCCGAAACCGTGGCCCAGAAGGTCTACCCGGTCGACCGCGAGCGCAAGCGGGCGCTGCTGGCCAAGCTGATCAGCGACCACGGCTGGTATCAGGTGCTGGTCTTCACCCGCACCAAGCACGGCGCCAACCGCCTGGCCGAGCAGCTGGGCAAGGACGGCATCACCGCCATGGCGATCCACGGCAACAAGAGTCAGAGTGCGCGCACCAAGGCGCTGGCCGCGTTCAAGAAGGGCGATCTGCAGGTGCTGGTGGCGACCGACATCGCCGCGCGCGGCATCGACATCAGCGAGCTGCCCCATGTGGTCAACTTCGAGCTGCCCAACGTCGCCGAGGACTACGTCCACCGGATCGGTCGTACCGGCCGCGCCGGCTGCGAAGGCGAGGCGATCTCACTGGTCTGCGTCGATGAGAAGAAGCTGCTCAGCGGCATCGAGCGGCTGATCGGGCGCACCCTGCCGCGCGAGATCGTGGCCGGCTTTGAGCCCGACCCCAACGCCGTGCCGCAGCCGATCCAGAATGGCCGTCAAGGGGCCGGACGCGGCCCGCGCAGTGCCGCACCGCGCGGCGGCCAGCGCAACGGCCCGCCGCGTGCCAAGGCGCCGGCGCGTACCAGCCGCAACAGCAGC
>SKWO01000028.1 GCA_007128895.1 Gammaproteobacteria bacterium | reverse complement strand
GGAGAATAGCCATGACTGAAGCGCAAGCCGCCTGCAGCGAGGCCCGCATCCTGATCGTCGATGACGAGCCGCCCAACCTGAAGCTGCTGGACAAGATGCTGGCCAGTCAGGGCTATCAGCAACGCATAAGGATGTGCTAAAAGCAGATGGTTCGTGCGCGCACCGAAGAGCGCTACCACCCTCATGCCTACTGAAACTTGAGTACCGTTTATGTTCTTTCCGAAAATCAGCACCATCGCCACCACGAACGTGGTCACCCTGCCACCGACGGCGACCGTCGCCGACGCCGTGCACACCATGCGGGACAAGGGCATCCGCGATGTCGTGGTGGTGGAGCCTCAGGGTTACCGTCTCTTTCTCTCGTCGATGCTGCTGACGCTGGAGGTGCGCGGGCTCGACTTCCAGACCCCGCTGAGCGAGCTGGAGCTGCCCTGGGCCACCACTCTGGCTCCGGATACCTCGGTGCTGGATGGGCTGAAGGCGATTCGCAACCACAGTGAACACATTTGTCTGGAGGATGCGTCCGGCGAACTCTGCGGCATCGTCAGCTACAGCGATCTGGCCGGCAGCCTCGACCCGGAGGTGCTGGCCCAGAGCCAGAGCCTGGGGGAGCTGCTGCGCAGCGTCCATGCATTGACCCTGGCGCCGACGGTCGCGCTGCGCGAGGCGATGAACCAGATGGCCGAGCTCGGCCATGACGCCGTCGTGGTCGTCGAGAATCAGAAACCGCTTGGCCTGCTCTCCCAGCGCGACATCGTCACCCTGCTGGATAGCCGTACCGCCCCGCAGACCCCGCTTGCCCAGTGCATGACCCAGCCGGTCCTGACCCTCGATGAGGGGGCCAGTGTCTCCGAGGCGCTGACCTTCTGTCGCGAACGGCGCATCAAGCGCGTGGTGGTGGTCGACGGCGCGGGCCGGCTGACCGGGCTCATCAGCCAGAAGGAGCTGGTCAACCTCTACTACAACCAGTGGTTCAGTCTGCTCAAGGAGCACAAGAGCGAACTCGACCGTCTCAACACCGAGCTGCTAGAGAAAAACCGCGAGCTGGAGAGCCTGGCCGAGGAGGTGCCCGGGGGGCTGCTGGCCCTCGACGCCGACGGCACCATCACCCGCGTGAGCAAGACGGCCAGCGAGATTCTCGGCCGTGGGCCGAGTCAGCTGTATGGCGAGTCGGTCTTCTCCTTCTTCGCGTGTGCCCACATGGCGGGAAAGAGCGGCCACTACCAGTGCCGCCATGACGCGGCGCCGATCCCGCTGGAGCAGTGCCCTCTCCATCAGGCGCTTCAGGCCGGGACGCCCTATCACGGGCGCGAAGTCGTGGTGCGCAGCGATGGGACCCAACGGGTGGTGGATATTCGCATCCGGCAACTGGGCAGGGCAGGGAGCACTATCCTGCTATTCCACGATGTCACAGAAGAGGAGCGTGTCGAGCAGGGCTTGCTCAAGGAGCATGCGCTCTTCACCGGCGGCCCTGTGGTGGTCTTGGTCTGGCGCCCGGAGCCGGGCTGGCCGGTGCATTACGTCTCGCCCAATGTCGAGCAGGTCCTTGGTTACACGGCCGAGGAGCTGATGGCGTCCGACTTCCGCTTTGCCGATCTGCTCCATCCGGACGACATGGCAGCCGTAGGCAACGAGGTCACCGCCTACCTGGCTCAGGGCGAGTCGTCCTTCGAGCAGAACTATCGCGTGCGCACCCGCTCCGGCGAGTACCGCTGGTTCTACGACTTCACCGTCCCCGAATATGACGATGCGGGGCAGCCCCGCTTGATACGCGGCTATGTGCTCGACCGCACCGATGAGCATCTGGCCAGGCGGCAGATCGGCGAGCGGGAGAGCCGCTTTCGCACCCTGTTCGAGCTCTATCCCGATGCCACACTGCTGATTGACCCGGAAACGGGTCTGCCGGTGCAGTTCAACCGACTGGCCCACGAGCAGTTGGGCTACAGCGCCGAGGAGTTCGCGGCACTGCGCATCCCCGATTACGAGGCCCAGGAGACACTGGAAGAGATCGGCGCGCACATCCAGACCATCCTCGAACAGGGGCGCGACGATTTTGAGACCCTCCACCGTTGCAAGGACGGCACCCTCATCGATGTTCGCGTCTCGGTAGTCCTGCTGCCGTTCGAGGAGCGGACTCTCTTCCTGGCCGTCTTTCGCAATATCACTGAGCAGAAACAGGCGCTGCGGGCGCTGGAGGAGAGCGAACAGCGCTTTCTGGATGTCTCGCTGGCGGCCGGTGAGTACATCTGGGAGATCGACCCACAGGGGCGCTACAGCATCGTCACCTCGCCAGCGGAGCCGCTGCTGGGTCGCCCGGTGGCCGAAATCATCGGCCGCTCGCCGTTCGATTTCATGCCGGACGACGAGGCCGAGCGTGTGCGCGAACTGCTCAAGGGCTGGGCCGAGAACAAGAGCTCGTGGCAGGGCATGGAGCATATCTCGGTACGCCCGGATGGCAGTCGGGTTCATCAGCGTGTGAGTGGCCTGCCGATCCTTGATGAGAAGGGCGAACTGGTCGGCTTTCGCGGCACCGGCCGCGACATCACTGCCGAGAAAGAGGCGGAACAGGCCCAGCAGGCGCTGGCCGAGCGCCTCTCCCTCGCGACCTCGGCGGCCGAGCTCGGCATCTGGGACTACGACATGGCCAGCGGCTACCTTGAGTGGGACGACGGCATGTTCCGCCTCTACGGCATCGACCCCGCCGCCTTTGGGCATACCTTCGAGGACTGGGCTGAGGCGCTGACCCCAGAATCCCGGGAGGCAGCCGTCGCCGCCTTCCAGGCCGCGGTGGAATCCGACCAACCGTTCGACATCCAGATCACCATTCGCCGCGCCGACGACGGCTCTCTCCGCACCCTGCACGGTCAGGCCCAGGTCATCCGGGACATTGCCGGTCAGGCCACACGAGTTGTCGGTGTCAACCGCGACATTACCGAGGAGAAGGCCGCCGAACGCGCACTCTTTGAGGCCAAGGAGCGCTTCGGCGGCATCTTCGAGCAGACCGGCAGCGGGGTGGCGGTCTACCGCCCGGTGGACGATGGCGAGGACTTCGAGTTCGTCGACTACAACCCGGCAGCGGCGCAGATGGATCAGACCCCGCGCGATGTGGTCATCGGCCGTCGACTCACCGAGAGCTTCCCCGCTGTCCGCGAGATGGGCCTGTTGCAGGTCCTCCAGCGGGTGGCGCGGACCGGTGAGCCGGAGCAGTTGCCGATCTCCCAGTACAACGATGAGCGCATCGCCGGCTGGCGCGAGAACCGCATCTTCCGCCTCTCCTCCGGCGAGGTGGTCGCGGTCTACGACGACCTCACCGAGGTCAAGCAGGCCCAGCAGGAGTCCGAGCAGGCACGCGAGAATGCGGAGCGGGCCAGCCGCGCCAAGAGCGAGTTCCTGGCCAACATGAGCCACGAGATCCGCACGCCGATGAACGCGATCATCGGCCTGAGCCAGCTGTTGGGACGGACCGAGCTGGACACCAAGCAGCGCGATCAGGTGCAGAAGATCCACCACTCCTCACGCATGCTGCTCGGCATCATCAACGACATCCTCGACTTCTCCAAGATCGAGGCCGGCCAGCTGGAGCTGGAGGCGTGCGACTTCAGGCTTGACGAGGTGGTCGAGCAGATGGCGACACTGTTCGGTGAGAAGGCCCATGCTGCCGGGCTTGAGCTACTCTACGATATCCAGCCCAGCCTGCCGCGCAGCCTGGTGGGCGACTCCCTGCGCCTCTCACAGGTGCTCGGTAACCTGTTGGGTAACGCCACCAAGTTCACCGAGCGCGGCGGTACCGTCGAACTGGGTATTCGGGCGGTTGCACCGGTCTCGGAGAATCAGGCTACCCTGCACTTCTATGTCCGTGATACCGGCATCGGCCTGAGCGAGGCGCAGATCACCCGGCTCTTCCGGCCCTTCAGCCAGGCCGACAGCTCCACCACCCGCAAGTATGGCGGCACCGGCCTCGGGCTGGTGATCAGCCGGCGACTGGTGGAGGCGATGGGCGGCGAGCTGG
>SKWO01000038.1 GCA_007128895.1 Gammaproteobacteria bacterium | reverse complement strand
TCACCTGGCCGTCGCGCACCAGAATCGCCTCATGGGCGCCGACATCAAGCGCCTGCTGGCGCAGCAGGATATTGGGCAGCAGCGCAATCGCCTTGATGTGGCAGTACTTCCAGCGGATATCCTCGACCGTGATCGCGGCGATGCCGCGGGCCAGCAGCTCGGCCGGGGGCGGGGTCAGCGGGCTGCTCATGGCAAACAGGGTCGGCGGCGTATCGGCTGGCGGGAAGCCGTGATCCCGCCGCGCCACGCCACGGGTCACATGGACGTAGAGCGATTGATCGCCACCGCCGTTCTCCTGTACGAGCCGCTGCAGCACGTCCTGCCAGGTGGCCCGCGGTAGCGGATTCGCCAGCCGGATCGCTGCCAGACTGCGATCGAGTCGGTCGAGGTGGCCATCCAGACGGAACGGGTGACCGCCGTAGACCGGGACCACCTCGTAGACGCCATCACCGAAGATGAAGCCGCGATCCAGGACCGAGACCTTGGCCGCCTCCAGCGGCAGCCACTCGCCGTTCAGGTAGACCGTCGGGTTCACTCGCCCTCTCCGGCGAAGAAGAGCTTGACGCGATCGACCAGGCGGCCGAAGAAGCCGGCCGGCTCGACGGCCTCAAGTGCGCGCAGCGGTCGCTCGGCCAACAGCTCGTCGCCCAACACCACGCGCAGGGTGCCGACCCGCTGGCCAGCGCTGATCGGTGCGATCAGCGGGCCGTCGATCGTCTTGATCGTGCGTACCCGATCCCGCTGGCCGCGCGGGACCACGACGTTGACTGTTTGGTCGACCCCGACCGCCAGCTGGTCGCTCGCCCCCTTGAAGACCGGCACGCTGCGCAGGGGCTCACCGGCCTGGCGCCACTCGAGGCTGTCGAAGAAGCGGAAGCCGTAGTTGAGCAGCTTCTGCGTCTCCACCGCGCGCGCGTTCTCGCTCGCCGTGCCCATGACCACCGTGATCAGGCGCATCCCTTCCCGCTCGGCGGTCGCCGCCAGGCAGTAACCGGCGCGCGAGGTATGGCCGGTCTTCAGCCCGTCGACACTCTCGTCACGCCACAGCAGGCGGTTGCGGTTGTGCTGGCGGATACCGTTGTAAGTGAATTCACGCTGCGAGTACCAGCGAAAGTATTCGGGAAACTCGTTGATCAGCGCCCGCGCGAGAATCGCCATGTCGCGCGCCGTGGTCAGGTGGTCGTCGTGCGGCATCCCGTGGCTGTTGACGAAGTGGCTGTTGTGCATACCGAGGCGGCGCGCATGCTGGTTCATCAGCATGGTGAAGGCCTCCTCGGCGCCGGCGACGTGCTCGGCCAGGGCGACGCTGGCGTCATTTCCGGACTGGATGATCATCCCCTTGAGCAGGTCACGCACGCTGACCTCGGTGTTGACCTCGATGAACATGCGCGAACCACCCATGCGCCACGCCTTCTCGCTCACCCGCACGATGTCGTCGATGCCGATATTGCCCTCGCGCAGCTCATAGAAGACGACGTAGGCGGTCATCACCTTGGTCAGGCTGGCCGGCTCGACCTGTTCGTCGGCATTGGCCTGCGACAGGATCTGGCCGGAGGCGTGATCGACCAGGATGTGTGAGGTGGCGTTGATGGTCGGCGGGGTGGGCAGTTGCGCCAGCGCCAGACCGGGCAGGAGCAGCAGAGTGGTGATGAGCAGCAAGTAGGCAGGACGGTTCATGAGGCTGTACACGAAAAGGAGGATGGATAAATAAGTATATCAGTCGGCAATGATGGCCGGCGTGTCGATACCGTGGTGCAGCAGGGAGCGCACCAGACTGTCGGCCTCCTCGCTGCTCGCCAACGGGCCGATGCGCACGCGGTAGAGCGACGGTGTGCCGCCACTGTTGATCAAGACCGGCCCGGCGTTCAGCGACTCGAGTCGACGGCGCAGGGTATCGGCATTGTCCCGACTCTGAAAGGCGCCGACCTGCAGGTAGTAGCGACTGGCCTCGGCCAGGCCGTTGCTGACCCCATTGGCGGCCGGGGTAGCTACCGGCTCACTGGCCCGAGCCACCACCGGCGCCGCCGCCTCACGCCCCGGCGTAATGGCACGCACCTTGACCCGTGCCGTGCCTTGCCGCTCCATCCCTAAGCGCACCGCAGCGGCATAGGAGAGGTCGATGATCCGGTTGCCGACAAAGGGGCCGCGGTCGTTGACCCGTACCACCACCGTGCGCCCGTTCTCCAGGTTGGTGACCTCGACAAAGGTCGGCAGCGGCAGCGAGCGGTGCGCGGCGGTCATGGCGAACATGTCGTACGGTTCACCGCTGGAGGTGCGCCGGCCGTGAAACTTGGTGCCATACCAGGAGGCGATGCCCTCTTCGGCATAGCCCTCGGCCGACGCCATGGTGTAGTAGCGCTGGCCGAAGACGACATACGACTCGGGGTTGCCGAAGCGGCTGAGAGGCTCCTCGCGCGGCACGGCATCTGGAATGCGGTGGATGTCGATGGCGTAACCGCTGGGCGCACTGTCACGTGTCTCGGGCGGGGCCGGTGGCGGGGGCTGCCCGGTCGGACGTCCACTGCACGCGCTCAGCCCCAGCAGCGCCGTCAGCAACAGCCACACCATCCATTGTTTCATCGTCATCACCCTCTGGCTGCCCGTTGGGCAAGCCGTTTGGCCTCGATTTCACGTGCCAATTGATAGACCGCCATCGCATAGAGCGGGCTGTGGTTGTATCGGGTAATGGCGTAGAAGTTCTGCCACCCGATCCAGTACTCCATGTGATCGGCCTGTTCCAGCGCAATCAGCGCGCCCGGACCGGTATGACCGTCGTCATGCCTTGGGTGTACACCGTATTCGGCCATCTGGGCGGCGGTCATGTGCGGACGCAACCCAGCGGCGCGCACGCGCTCATGGCCGTCGCCGCTGACAGAGGCCTTGACCGCAATCGGCGCCTCAGGTTCCCAGCGGTGCTCTGCCAGATAGTTGGCCACGCTGCCGATGGCGTCCTCGATGTCGTCGATCAGGTCACGCCGCCCATTGCCGCTGAAGTCGACCGCATAGTGGCGCCAGCTGCTGGAGATGAACTGCGGCACCCCCATGGCACCGGCGTAGGAGCCGGTCCGGGTATGCGGGTCGAGCCCCTCCTCGCGCGCCATGATCAGGAACTGCTCCAGCTCACGGCGAAAGAAGTCGGCTCGGGGCGGGTAGTCGAAGCCGAGCGTGGTCAATGCATCGACTACCCTGTGGCGGCCGGTATGGCGACCGTAGAAGGTCTCCACCCCGATGATCGCAACGATGACCTTGGCCGGCACCCCGTAGACCGCCTCGGCCCGCGCCAGTGTCTCCGCGTTCGCCTCCCAGAACTCGACCCCGGCCTGGATGCGCGCGTCGGTGAGAAAGATGGGGCGATACTGGTGCCACGGGCGACGCTCGGCCGGGCGTGTCATCAGTTCGATGATCTCATCCTGAATGGTCACCGTGGCGAAGAGCGCCTCCAGCTCGGCACGCTCGAAGCCGTGGCGCTCGACCATCCCGTCGATGAAGCCGCGCACGTCGTCGCGCTCCACCACCGAGGCGCTGGCCAGCAGCGGCATGCATGTCATCAAGACAAACAGAATCAACGGCTTCATGGTCAATGCGGCTCCAGCAGTTTGCGGTGGGTATGGATCGACATCAGGATACCGAATGCGGCCATCATCGTCACCATGGAGGTACCGCCGTAACTGACCAGGGGCAGGGGCAGCCCGACCACCGGCAGCAGGCCGATCACCATGCCGACGTTGACCAGCACGTAGATGAAGAAGGTCAGGGTCAGACTGCCGGCGAGCAGACAGCCGAACGTGGTCTGCGCATTCATCGCGATATAGAGCCCGCGCGCCACGATCAGCAGGTAGAGCACCAGCAGCGCGAGCATACCGGCAAAGCCGAACTCCTCGGCCAGCACGGCAAAGATGAAGTCGGTCGAGCGCTCCGGCAGGAACTCCAGTTGCGACTGGGTGCCGTTGAGCCACCCCTTGCCATAGAGGCCGCCAGACCCCACCGCGATCTTCGACTGGATGATATGGTAGCCCGCCCCCAGGCGATCACTCTCCGGGTTGAACATGGTCAGGATGCGCTGGCGCTGGTAATCGTGCAGGAAGAAGGTCCACGCCACCGGCGCCGCTGCTGCCGCTGCCGCCAGCAGCGAGGTGATCATCCACCAGCGCATGCCGGCCAGAAAGAGCACAAAGAGCCCGGAGCAGAAGAGCAGCAGTGCCGTACCCAGATCGGGCTGACGCGCCACCAGCGCGGTCGGGACCACGATCAGAATCAGTCCCAGTCCGATCCGCCACAGGTTGGGCGGCAACGGCCGCTGGGTAACCAGCCACGCCACCATCATCGGCAGCAGCAGTTTCATCAACTCGGAGGGCTGAAAGCGCACAAAACCGAGGTCGAGCCAACGTCGCGCCCCTTTACCGATCTCGCCCAGCACCATCACCGCCAGCAGCAGGCCGAGGCCGACCAGAAAGAGCCACGGTGCGTGGCGGCGCAGCACCTCGGGGGGGATCTGCGCGGCCACCAGCAGAAAGCCGAAGGCAATGGCCAAGCGGATGCCCTGCCGCACCAGTAGATCGCCGTCCTGCCCACCGGCGCTGTAGAGCGCCACCATGCTGACCACGGCCAGCACGGCAATACCCAGCAGCAGCGGCAGGTCGAGGTGGATCAGACGCAACAGCCCAGGGCGACGGGCCAACCCATCGCTATTGAAGCGGCTTGCATACAGGCTCATGGCCTCTCCTCCAGCGGCGTCAGATCGAAATAGTGGTCCAGGATGCGCCGCGCGATCGGCGCCGCGACACGACCGCCACTGCCACCGTGCTCGACCACCACGGCCACGGCGATCTCCGGCGCGTGGGCCGGCGCAAAGGCGATGAAGAGCGCGTGGTTGTGCAAGTGCTTGGGCAACGTGCTCGAGTCGAAATCGTCATCGTCCTGCGGGGCACCGACCACCTGTGCCGTGCCGGTCTTGCCGGCCACCTGCCACGGCAGCCCCGGCGCAATGCGCCGGGCGGTGCCGCCCTGGCCATGGACCGAATTGACCATTCCCTCGATCACCGCGTCCCAGTTGGAGCGGCGCACCACCCGCAACGACTCACGCTGCGGTGGTTCCAGCGTGATCGGTTCTGAGCCGACCACTTCGCGCAGTAGGCGTGGCTCGATCCGCTCGCCCCTGTTGGCCAGAATCGCCGTGGTTGAAGCCAGCTGCAGCGGCGTGGTCAGCCAGAAGCCCTGGCCGATACCGGTGATCACGGTCTCTCCCGGAAACCAGGCCATGCCGCGCGCGCCGCGCTTCCACTCGCGTGAAGGCAGCACGCCGCCCAGCTCATTGGGGATATCGATCCCGGTACGCTGACCAAAGCCGAACGGCGCCAAATAGCTGGAGAGGCGATCGATCCCGAGTCGGTGGGCCAGTTCGTAATAGTAGGTATCGACCGACTCCACCAGCGATTTGTTCAGATCGGTCAAGCCGTGGCCACGCCGGCGCCAGTCGCGGTAGCGCCGTTCATCCCCGGGTAGCTGAAACCAGCCGCGCGAGAAGACCGTCCACTGCGGCGTGATCTCGCCCAGCTCGAGTCCGGCCAGAGCAATGAACGGCTTGACCGTCGAACCTGGGGCATAGAGGCCACGCAAGGCGCGATCATTGAGCGGGCGCTCGGGTGATTCGAGCAGAGCGCTGTAGGCGGCGCGCCCGATCCCCTGCACAAAGGGATTGGGGTCATAGCCGGGCACGCTGGCCATGGCCAGGACGGCTCCGGTATGCGGGTCGAGCACGACCGCGGCACCGCGCTCCTCGCCGAATGCCGCCATCGCCGCCTGTTGCAGGCCGATATCCAGGTGAAGGATCAGATCATTGCCGGGGTACGGGGGGGTACGGTCGAGCACGCGCAGTACCCGCCCCAGCGCATTGGTCTCGACCTGCTGAAAGCCGACTCGCCCCAGCAAGAGATCCTCATACTGGCGCTCCAGGCCGATCTTGCCGATGTGGTTGGTGCCGGTATAGGCGGAGCGGTCGATGCGCTCCATGTCCAGCGCATTGATGCGCCCAACGTAGCCGACCACATGCGCCGTACTCATCCCGTGCGGATAGTGGCGAATCAGGCGCGCCTCGATCTCGACCCCGGGAAAGCGATGGCTGTGCACGGCAAAGCGGGCCGCCTCTTCCTCGGTCAGGCGGGTACGAATCGGGATACTCTCGAAGCGGCGCCGCAGCGCCCGCTCCTGGAAGAAACGCTCACGGTCGTGCTCACCGATGCGGATGATCTCGGCCAGCTCATCGATCGTCTGCTGCAGATTCGGCGTACGCTCCGGCACGATCTCCAGACTGTAGCTGGGCAGATTCTGCGCCAGGATCACCCCGTTGCGGTCATAGATGATGCCGCGCGTGGGCGGCAGCGGCACCACGCTGATCCGGTTGTTGTGCGATAGGGTGGCGAAGTGGTCGGCATTGATGATCTGCAGCCAGGCCAGCCGCGCCACCAGCGCCAGGGTCAGCAGCAGCATCACCACCGCCGCTACCACAACCCGCCCGGTGAAGAGACGTTTCTCCTGCGCGATATCACGAAAGGTGATGCGCGTACGCATGTCAGCTGACCCGATAGCGCTGCCGCACCACCCTGAGCAGGGCATAGACCCACGGCCACAGCAGGGCGCTGGTCAGCACCGGTGCCCAGTAGAGCCAGGTGTTCGGTGCCAGACCGGTAATCCCCTTGACCCACAGCACCAGCATCTGCGCCACGGCCACCAGCAGCATCACGGTAAAGGCCTGCTGCCAGACGGGAAAGACGCGCACCCGCTGGTGCAGCCGTAATGCAATGAAGGCCATCACGGCGTAGGCCAGCGCGTACTGACCGAACAGGGCGCCGCGCAGAACATCGACCAGCAGCCCGCTCAGCCAGGCCACCCCGACACCGACCCGGTTGGGCAGCGCCATGCACCAGTAGATCAGCACCAGTGCCACCCAGTCAGGGCGCCAACTGACCGCCCACTCGGGCATCGGCACCACGGTCAGCCCCATCGCCACCAGCAGGGAGAGGCCGATGAAGAGACCACCGTTGCGTGGTGTGAAATCGTTCATGAGCCACTCTCCGGCGCTGCCTCGAGCAGCCCGTCGAGCGCCGCCGGCTCGACCTCATCGCCCTCCGCCGCCGGCCAGACCAGAAGTACCTCGCGGTTGCGCTCGAGATGGGCCAACGGCTGTGCACTGATGCGCAGGAAGGGCTCCCCCGGGTCACGACGCACCTCAACCACCTCCGCCACCGGGTAGCCGCTGGGGAAGCGGCCGTCGAGCCCTGACGTCACCAGCAGGTCGCCTTCGCGGATATCGGCCGTGTTGGGCAGATGCGGCAAGGTCAGACTGTTTCGGGCACCGGTACCGGTGACCAGCGCGCGCAAGCCGTTGCGGTTGACCTGCACCGGCAGCACATGTTCGGGATCGGTGATCAGGATCACTTCGCTCCCCAGCAGATGGACATGGGCGACCTGCCCCATAATGCCCCACGCATCGACCAGCGGCTGCCCCTGGAAGACGCCGTGGCGACTGCCTTTATCGATGACGATGCGGCGGGTATAGGGATCGGGATCGACCGCCAGCAGCTCGGCGATCAGAACCCGGTCGGCCACTGCACGCGAGGATTGCAGCAGATCGCGCAGGCGGTCATTCTCCGCCTTCAGGGCGGCGAATTTTTGCAGCCGGGCGTTGAGCAGCAGGTTCTCCGAGCGCAAGCGCTCGTTCTCATCAAGCAGGGTAAGGCGCAGTGCCAGGTTGACCGTGCCCCACTCCCATGCGGCAAACGGCAGATGGGTCGCCTGCTGCACCGGCCACAACAGCAGGGCCAGAGCAGAGCGGATACTGTCCATATGGCTGTGGCGATGATCGACCGTCATCAGCCCAATCGAGAGCAGGACCAACAACACCACCCGGACGGCGGCTGACGGACCTTGTAGGAATAACGGTTTTATTGCAGGCTCCGTGCAGATCCCTTGGGATCACTCGGTGGTGAAGAGTTCTCCACCATGCTCCTCCATCATCTCCAGTGCACGACCTCCGCCCCGGGCGACACAGGTCAGTGGATCCTCGGCCAGCACCACCGGCAGACCGGTCTCCTCCATCAACAGGCGATCGAAGTCGCGCAGCAGCGAGCCGCCACCGGTCAGCACCATGCCACGCTCGGCGATGTCGGCACCCAGCTCGGGCGGGGTCTGCTCCAGCGCCGCCATGACCGCGCTGACGATGCCGGTCAGCGGCTCCTGCAGGGCCTCGAGAATCTCGTTGCTGTTCAAGGTAAAGCTGCGCGGCACCCCTTCGGCCAGATTGCGCCCGCGCACTTCCAGCTCGCGCACCTCGTTGCCAGGATAGGCCGAACCGATCTCATGCTTGATGCGTTCGGCCGTGGCCTCGCCAATGACAATACCGTAATTGCGTCGCACGTAGTTGACGATCGCCTCGTCGAAGCGGTCGCCGCCGATCCGCACCGAGGCCGAATAGACGATACCGGAGAGGGAGATGACCGCCACCTCGGTGGTGCCGCCGCCAATATCGAGCACCATCGAGCCGCTCGCCTCGCTGATCGGCAGCCCGGCACCGATCGCCGCCGCCATCGGCTCGTCGATCAGGAAGACCTCGCGCGCACCGGCGCCGGCCGCCGATTCGCGGATGGCGCGCCGCTCGACCTGGGTCGAGCCGCACGGCACACAGACCAGCACGCGCGGGCTCGGACGCAGGAAACGGTTCTTGTGCACCTTGTGAATGAAGTGCTGCAGCATCTTCTCGGTCACGGTGAAATCGGCGATGACGCCGTCCTTGAGTGGCCGAATCGCAGTGATATTGCCCGGCGTGCGGCCCAGCATCTGCTTGGCCTCGGCGCCGACCGCGGTGATGCTCTTGCGGGTCGAGGCACCACGCTCCTGGCGGATCGCCACCACCGAGGGCTCGTTGAGCACAATCCCCTGGCCGCGGACGTAGATCAACGTGTTGGCGGTACCGAGGTCGATCGAGATGTCATTGGAAAAGAGGCCGCGAAGTCGTCTGAACATGGCAAGTAGGGTTGTCTGGTAGCGAATGGATAAGGCTTTTCAGGCCATAATGATACACGAAAACGGCATGACAGCATGGCAAAATGTGCCGCGAGGGGCAGATGCGCCAAGGTGCCGGCTATGGTATCGTTCACCGTTTTGCATCCTGGAGCATCCTCAATGTCGCTGAACAGGGAAGATGTGGTCAAGATCGCGCACCTGGCGCGGCTGGCCATCGATGAGCAGAGCGTCCCGGAGTACGCCCGCAACCTCTCGTCGATCCTCGACTTCGTCGCCACCATGGAGCAGGTCGACACCCACGCCATCGCACCCATGGCCCACCCGCTCGACCTCGCCCAACGGTTGCGCGCCGACGCGGTGACCGAAGAGGTGGATCGCGAAACCTGCCAGGCCATCGCCCCCCAGGTCGAGGCCGGCCTCTATCTGGTACCGAAGGTGATCGAGTGATGAAGGAACTGCACCAACAGAGCGTGGCCGAACTCGCTGCCGGGCTGGCCCGTGGCGACTTTTCCAGCGTCGAGCTGACCGAGGCGCTGCTGGCGCGCATCGCACAGCACGACGACCGACTCAACAGCTATATCAGCGTCACCGCCGAGCGCGCCCTGGAGCAGGCCCGCGCCGCCGACAGCGCGCGTGCCGCCGGTCAGGCCGGCCCGCTGACCGGCGTGCCGCTGGCGCACAAGGACATCTTCTGTACCCGCGGCATCCGTACCAGCTGCGGCTCAAAGATGCTCGACACCTTCATCTCGCCCTACGACGCCACCGTGGTCGAGCGGCTCGACCGGGCCGGCATGGTGATGCTGGGCAAGACCAACATGGACGAGTTCGCCATGGGCTCATCCAACGAGACCAGCTTCTACGGCCCGGTGCGCAACCCGTGGGATACCGAGACCGTCCCCGGCGGCTCCTCCGGTGGCTCCGCCGCCGCCGTCGCCGCACGGCTGGCCCCGATCGCCACCGGCACCGACACCGGCGGCTCGATCCGCCAGCCGGCCGCGCTGTGCGGCATCACCGGCCTCAAGCCAACCTACGGCGTCGTCTCACGCTACGGCATGATCGCCTTCGCCTCCAGTCTCGACCAGGCCGGCCCGATGGGGCGCAGCGCCGAGGACTGTGCCCTGCTGCTCGGCGCCATGGCCGGCTTCGACGAGCGCGACTCGACCAGCCTCGACCGTCCGGTCGACGACTACACCGCCACCCTGGAGACCCCGCTCGATGGGCTGCGCATCGGTCTGCCGCAGGAGTTCTTCGGCGACGGGCTCGATGGTGAGGTCGCCCGCGTAATCGACGAGGCCGTCGCCGAGCTGCGCCGACTCGGTGCCGAACCGGTCGAGATCAGCCTGCCCAACACGGCGCTGGCGGTGCCCACCTACTACGTCGTCGCCCCGGCCGAGTGCTCCTCCAACCTCTCCCGCTTCGACGGGGTACGCTTCGGCCACCGCTGCGACGCCCCGCGCGATCTGGAAGATCTCTACAAGCGTTCACGCGGCGAGGGCTTTGGCGCCGAGGTCAAGCGCCGCATCATGATCGGCACCTACGCCCTCTCCTCCGGCTACTACGACGCCTACTACCTCAAGGCACAGAAGCTGCGCCGCCTGATCAGCGACGACTTCCGCGCCGCCTTCGCGCAGTGCGACGTGATCGCCGGCCCGACCGCACCGACCCCGGCCTTCCGACTGGGCGAGAAGGCCGACGACCCGGTCACCATGTACCTCTCCGACATCTACACCATCGCCGTCAACCTGGCCGGCCTGCCGGCGCTGTCGATGCCGGCTGGCTTCAGCCAGGGGCTGCCGGTCGGGCTGCAGCTGATCGGCAACTACTTCAGCGAGGCACGCCTGCTCGGCGTTGCCCACCGCTACCAGCAGGCGACCGACTGGCACACCCGGTCACCGGACGGATTCTGAAGGAGCGCATATCAATGGAATGGGAAACCGTCATCGGGCTGGAGATCCACGCCCAGCTCGCCACCCGCTCGAAGATCTTCTCCGGCGCCTCCACCGCCTACGGCGCCGAACCCAACACCCAGGCCTGCCTGGTCGATCTCGGCATGCCCGGAGTCCTGCCGGTGCTCAACGAGGGTGCCGTGCGCATGGCGATCAAGTTTGGGCTTGCCATCAACGCCCAGATCGCCCCGCGCTCGGTCTTCGCGCGCAAGAACTACTTCTACCCCGACCTGCCCAAGGGCTACCAGATCAGCCAGTTCGAGCTGCCGGTCGTCGGCCACGGCCAGGTCACCATCGACCTCGAGGATGGCCAGCGCAAGGTGATCGGTGTCACCCGTGCCCACCTGGAGGAGGACGCCGGCAAGAGCCTGCACGAGGACTTCCACGGCATGACCGGGATCGACCTCAACCGCGCCGGCACGCCGCTGCTGGAGATCGTCTCCGAGCCGGACATGCGCAGCGCCAAGGAAGCCGTCGCCTACATGAAGAAGATCCACGCGCTGGTGCGCTACCTGGAGATCTGTGACGGCAACATGCAGGAGGGCTCGTTCCGCTGCGACGCCAACGTCTCGGTGCGCCCGAAGGGGCAGCACGCCTTCGGCACCCGCGCCGAGATCAAGAACATCAACTCCTTCCGCTTTGTCGAGCGCGCCATCAACTACGAAGTGGAGCGCCAGATCGACGTCCTCGAGGGGGGCGGCAAGGTGGTCCAGGAGACCCGCCTGTACGACCCGGACAAGGGCGAGACCCGCTCCATGCGCGGCAAGGAAGACTCGCACGACTACCGCTACTTCCCCGACCCCGACCTGCTGCCGCTCGAGATCGCCGCCGACACCATCGAGGCCGTGCGCGCCACCCTGCCCGAGCTGCCCGATGCCAAGCGCAGCCGCTTCGTCGACCACTATGGCCTGCCCGAGTACGACGCCACCGTGCTCACGGCCAGCCGCGAACTGGCCGACTACTTCGAGGCTGTGGCCAAGGCGTGCGGCGAAGCCAAGCTGGCGGCCAACTGGGTCATGGGCGAGCTCTCCGGCGCGCTCAACAAGGCCGGCCTCGAGATCACCGAGAGCCCGGTCTCCAGTGACGCCCTCTCCGGCCTGCTCGCCCGCATCATCGACAAGACCATCTCCGGCAAGATCGCCAAGGAGGTCTTCGAAGCGATGTGGAACGGCGAGGGTGACGCCGACCGCGTCATCGAGCAGAAGGGGCTGCGCCAGATCACCGACAGCAGCGCCATCGAGGCGGCCATCGACGCGGTCATCGCAGCCAACCCCACGCAGTTGGAGCAGTACCGCGGCGGCAAGGACAAGCTCTTCGGCTTCTTCGTCGGCCAGGTGATGAAGGCGACCCAGGGCAAGGCCAACCCGGCCCAGCTCAACGAACTGCTCAAGCAGAAGCTGGACGGCTGATGGCTCGCCACGGCGACCGCCTGCTGCGCTTCCTCTTCGAGGAGGCCGATGTGCGCGGGGTACTGGTCCGTCTGGAGCAGAGCTGGCGCACGGTCGCTGAACGCCGCCCGTTGCCGGCCCCGGCGCGCGACCTGCTCGGTGAGCTGTGCGCCGCCGGCATGCTGCTCAGCAGCTCACTCAAACAGCACGGCAGCCTGACCTTCCAGCTCACCGGTGACGGCCCGGCCCAGCTGCTGGTCGTGGAGTGCACCGGCGAGCGCACCCTGCGCGGCATGGCACGCATCGAGGGCGAGGTGACACCCGGCCCGCTGTCACGGGTTGCCGGCACGGGCCAGGTGGTGATCACCGCCGAGACCGACCAGGGTGAGCGCTATCAGGGTATCGCACCGCTGGCCGGGGACGATCTGGCGACCACACTGGAAGAGCACCTGCAGCGCTCGGAGCAGCTGGCCACCCGTCTCTGGCTCGCTGCCGACGGCAAGACGGCGGCCGGACTGATGCTGCAGCGGATGCCGGTGCACAGCGGGCAGGACCAGGACGGCTGGTCACGCCTGACCCAGCTCGGCGCCACCGTGACCCGCAAAGAGCTGCTGGAACTCGACCCGTCCCGCCTCCTGCGTCGCCTCTTCCACGAAGAGACCGTGCGCCTCTTCGACCCTGAGCCGGTGCGCTTCCACTGCGGCTGCTCGCACGAACGGGTTACCCGGATGCTGCAGGGGCTCGGCTATGCCGAGGTCAGCCGGATCATCGAGGCCGACAACGCGATCGAGGTCACCTGCGAGTTCTGCGGCCAGAACTACCGCTTCAACCGGCTCGACGCCGAACGCCTCTTCGCCCCGGTCACCCCCGAGGGGCTCAGCTCAACACGTCACTGAACGGCCGCTCGTAGGCCGGCAACGTCGCCAGCCGACTGTCCTCCAACGCCCCGCCGACGCTGAAATGGTAGAGATCCTGCCAGTGCCCCGCCGGCCCCGCGGGCAGGCCGACCAACGCGTGCACGGCGTCGTCGAAAAAGCAGCCGATGCCGCAGCCACGCAAGCCGTTGGCCTCCGCCTCCAGATAGAGCAGCTGGCCGATCAGACCGCACTCCCAGTAGAGCCGCCGATAGGCCCAGCCACCCTCTGCCGCGAGCACCCCATCCAGATCGGCCAGCATGGCCAGACTGAAGGCGCCACGGCCACCGAGCCCTTGATAACACGCCACCTGTGAGGCCAGTGCACGCAGATCGGCCGGCTCACTGACGGCGTAGAACGGAAGCCCGTGCGCCGGCAAGGCCGGAGGCCCCGCCAATGGCGGTGGTGTGGCGCTGCGCTGCAACAGGTAGAGGCCGGGCTCAAGCCCCTCCACGGCGTGGACGAAGAGCAGCAGATCGACCGCGGCTGGCCAGGCCATCGTATCAAAAGGTACGCTGTCCGTTCCAGGCAGCAGCCGCTGCAGCAGGCGTAGAAAGCCGGGCTGGCCCATGCCGGTCTGGCGATCCATGCGCTGCGCGCTGCGCCGCTGGCGAATCAGGCGCACCGCATCGGCCCCCTGCTCGGTCGCCGGGCTTGACGCGGTTGCAGCCGGCCTGGCCGCGGCAACCATGGCTGGACAGGCCGGCTTCACCAGCGCCGTCTCGACAGCGGCCTGCTCCGGCCAGTAGCGCATCGGCTGGGCAAGCCGGTCGGCCTTGCCGCACCAACCCTCCAACGCCTCGGCCAGGGTCGCCCACGGGGCCACCTCACCCAAGGCACCCTGCTGCCCGAGCAACGCCAGCAAGCCGGGCCGTTCCGGCGCTGCCTCGGCAAAGTCGCCCGTCCGATCCAGCCCCAGCACGGCGGCCACCTGCGCATCAGCGGGGCGCGGGTCGAGCGTCACCCCCCAGCCGACCACCGCGCCGGCAAAGCGCGCGGCAGCCAGTGCATGGCCAAAGTCGAGCTGCGCATAGCGCAACGCGCGTACGCCGTATTTCCACGTTTCGCGCCAGTCGACGCCACTCAGGCCGATCGCCCCCCAGCTCTCAGGCTGCTGTCGACACAAGCCATCGGCCACCGCCGGCGGCAGGAGGGCACGCCGCTCCAGCCCGTGGCCATCGGCCCGGTAGTGGTAGAGGCCAGGAGCCAGCCCCTCGGCCAACCCTCGCCACAGCAGCAGGTAGACCTCGGTGCCGTGCAGGTTGCCGCTCGACGGGGTGTTGCGTACCGCCCAGCGCTCACCGCCATACTGCTTCCAGGCACTGATACCGAAGGCCAGTTCAAGAAAGAGGCCGAGCCGCGCCAAGTCAGGCGCCACCGGGATGGATGGCGGCTCGAAGAGCGCCGGGTAGCGGCGCCAGCCGGTCCCTTCGACCAGCGGCAGCGCCTGCAGCGGGGCGCCGTCGAAGCAGCGGAACGGAGCTGGCTGCTGCTCCCAGTCGAGCGTCTCCGGGCCCGGTGCATAGCCGCTGACATGGTGCTTGCTGACCTCGTGGTAGCCACGTACTCGCGCGATCGCCTCGTCTCGGTCGGCTGGATTCATGGTCGGCTCCTGCATCGATTGATTAGACAGACAAATGGCAGCAATTCACGGGCCACGCCCGGCCTCGCCACATGCCGCCGCGCGCTGTGGGGCAAAGACGACAACCGTGCCACAAGCGTGTCGCTACCGAGGCATATCCGACCAGCCAGTGACCGTGGTGGCAGCCATTGTGCCGCCTCCCTGACTTGGCCGATCACTGGAAGGGGAAGGCGGTTTGGGCCGTCGACCCATGTCAGGTTTGCCAGGCGGCCAGGATGGTTCGGCGTTTGCAGAACCTCACTAACCCACTCAGGCGAGAGGTCGCCATGCTGCAGTTCTACATGACCCCGGGCTCCTGCTCGACCGGGATCCACATCCTGCTCGAGGAGCTGGAGCTGCCCTTTGCCGTCCACCTGGTCAACCTGCCCGCCGGTGACCAGCACAGCGCGGCCTTCCGTACACTCAACCCGAAGGGTACCATCCCGGTCCTGGTGGTGAAAGACGGGCCGGTGCTGACCGAGTTCACCGCCATCGCCTGGTGGCTCGGCAAGCGCCACCCCAAGGCCGGCCTGATCCCCGAGGGCGTCAGCGAACAGGCGGCGCTGCTCGACAGCCTGAGCTACATCGTCGGCACGCTGCACCAGCAGGCTTTCACCCGCGTCTTCGTGCCGGAACGCTACTCGCTGCGCGAGGAGGATCGAGCGTCGATCGAGGCTCAGGGACGCCAGATGGCCACCGAGGGGTTTGCCCTGATCGCCGAGCAACTGCCCGAGGAGGGCGGCTACCTCTTCCAACGCTTTACTATCGCCGACGCCGCCCTCTTCTACGTCGAGTTCTGGGCCGATCGCATCGGCCTGACCCTGCCTGCACCGTGCCGGGGCCACTACCAACGGATGCTGACCCGCCCGGTGGTGCGGCGGGTGCTGCAGGAAGAGGGGTACCGCGTCTGATGGATCTGCTCGATTTCACCGGCCACGACGACCAGTCGCTCTACTTCGAAGAGACGCTCGCCCCCGAGGTGGAGGCACTGCTGCAGCAGGGTGCCGAACAGTACGCCGAAGGCACGACGGAGGCGCCGCTGCTGCACGCCCATGCGCTTGCCCCAGAGAGCCTCACGGTGCTGGTGGCCCTCTACCGCTACTACTTCTACCGCCACCGGATCGAAGACGCCCTGCGCGTGGCCGACCAGGCCGTAGCCATCACCGCTCGGCGGCTCGACTGGCCGACGAGCTGGCAGACGCTGACGCCGGAGCACCTGAGCGGGCGCCCGCTACCGTTGGTGCGTTTCCACCTGATGGCGCTGAAGGGGGCGGCCTACCTGCTGCTGCGTCTCGGCCGGCAGGAGGAGGCCGAGGCGATGCTCGACACGCTGATCGCGCTCGACCCGGAAGACCGGCTCGGTGCCACCGTACTGAAAGGGGTGATCGCTCAGAAGTAGGCGACCGTCTCGCGAAACTCCTCGAACGGAATGTAGTGGCTACCGTCACAGGAGAAGGTCATGCCGATCAGACCATTGATACGGTTGATCGAGGCGTTGCGCAGGTAGATGGTCTCATCCTTCAGACGCAGGCGGCGAAACTCCTCGAGGATCGGGCGCACCTGTTCCGACTCGATGACTGGGCGCTCGATCGGCACCACCAAGGGGAAGCTGTCCCGAAACTCCTCGGAAAAGACCTCCTCACCGACGTGGACACGGTAGCGATACGGGTCGTTGTAGAGCCAGCAGGTCAGCTGGTTGGAGGAGAAGTGGATCTTCAGGTGGAAGATGCCGCGCATGGTCAGCAGCTCGTCACTCAGCACAATCAGCTCGTCGATGCGCTGATCGAAGAGGCTGTTCTGACGGGTCTGCTGGAAGACGAAGTTGCGGACCGAGGGGTCACCCTTGATCTGCAGCCAGCGTTTCGGATCGTGAAGTCGGCTCATGACTCAGTTTGTGTTTCCGCGTTCATCTCTCGTACGACCAGAGTAACCGCGAAATGTTGCAATGGCAGGAGCGGCCACTCAGCCAGCGAGCCGCTCGCGTGCCTGCGCGCACGCCGCACGCACCTGTGTTGGCGCCGTACCGCCGAGGTGGTCACGGGCGGCCAGCGAGCCTTCCAGCGTGAGCACCTGGTAGACATCGTCATCGATCTGATCGGAAAACTGGCGCAACTCATCGAGTGCCAGCTCGGCCAGGTCGCGCCCACTGTCGACCCCGAGACGCACCGCGCGACCGACGATCTCGTGCGCGTCACGGAAGGCGACCCCCTTGCGCACCAGGTAGTCGGCCAGATCGGTGGCGGTGGAGAAACCGCGTCGGGCCGCCTCGCGCATGTGGGCGTGCTTCAGGGTCATGCGCGGGATCATGTCGGCATAGACCCGCAGCGAGCCGCGCAGGGTATCGACGGTGTCGAAGAGGGGCTCCTTGTCCTCCTGGTTGTCCTTGTTGTAGGCCAGCGGCTGCCCCTTCATCAGGGTCAGTAGCGCGGTCAGGTGGCCGAAGACACGGCCACTCTTGCCGCGCACCAGCTCGGGGACATCGGGATTCTTCTTCTGCGGCATGATCGACGAGCCGGTACAGAAGGCGTCACCCAGATCGACAAAGTCGAACTGGGCCGAGCTCCACAGGATCAACTCCTCGGAGAAGCGCGACAGGTGGGTCATGATCAGTGCGGCAGCGGCGGTGAACTCGATCGCGAAATCGCGATCGGAGACGGCGTCGAGCGAGTTTTCGCAGATGCCGCCGAAGCCGAGCAGGCGCGCCGTCAGCGTGCGGTCGATCGGGTAGCTGGTGCCAGCCAGCGCGGCGCTGCCGAGCGGCATGCGGTTGACCCGGCGGCGGCAGTCGACCAGCCGCTCGGCATCGCGCGCCAGCATCGCCTCCCACGCCAGCATGTGGTGGCCAAAGCTAACCGGTTGCGCCGTCTGCAGGTGGGTGAAGCCGGGCATCACGCTCTCGGCCTCCCGTTCGGCCAGATCGATCAGACCGCCGCGCAGGCGGCCCAACTCGGCCAGCACGGTATCGATCTCGTCGCGCAGCCAGAGACGGATATCGGTGGCGACCTGATCGTTGCGCGAGCGACCGGTGTGCAGCTTCTTGCCGGCCACCCCGATCAGCGCAGTCAGGCGCGATTCGATGTTCATGTGGACATCTTCGAGCGCGATCGACCAGGTGAACTCGCCACGCTCGATCTCGCCGACGATCTGCTCCAGCCCCTGCAGGATGGCGTCGCGCTCCTCAGCCGTCAGCACACCGACCTCGGCCAGCATGCGCGCATGGGCCATCGAGCCGGTGATATCCTGTCGCCACAGCCGCTGATCAAACCCGACCGAGGCGCCAAAGGCCTCGACGAAGGCGTCGGTCGGCTCGGTAAAGCGCCCGGTCCAGGGCTTCTCTACGGTCATGCGCGGCTGGTCACTCATCGGCATTATCCTGCTGGCTGGAAAAGCCGCACAGTATAGCCGATCACCACCGTCAACGCGCGTCGCGCACCAGCCGGATCGGGTACTGGAAGAGCTGTTCGCTGCTCCAGCTGTCGTATCCACGGGTGAAGATCACCGCCCAGGCATAGCCGCGCCGATCACCCTCGAACTCACTGCCGGTCCAGTACCAGTGCTGACGAGTCGCCGGAAAGACCTGCTCATTGATCGACGGGTTGAGGCAGCGGCGTTCGACGATCGAGTGCAGCTCGCCCCGGGTCGGCAGGCGCCAGTCGCTGTAGCCGGCGTAGCCACCCTGCTGGTTGAGCTGATCAACCGCGCTGCTCGCACCGGTCCAGCTGTAGCTGGAAGCCTCACCGATGCAACGGCCACCGCTCCACTGCTGGCCCAGGGAGCAGCGCATCCACATCAGCCCGGTACGCTGATGCAGGGCGGTGCCACCTTCCAGTGTGAAGTCGGCGGTGGGTGTGGTCGCCGGCACCATAGGCTGGCAGACCTGTGTCTGCTGGGCCTGCGCCGAGCCGATGGAGAGTCCTGCCGCCACGGCGAGCAGAATCGATGCGGAAAGGGTCTGGCGTGCCATCTGCTGCTCCTTACGGTGTGAACCAAGTCAATACCGTAACACAGCCTCTCGGCCATGACCATGCAGTCAGCGAGGTTGATGGCGCCGACTCGATCGATCGACTATTCTTCGGTCTTACCATGCCGATGGGGGTCTTCCTGTGAGTGCACCAGCCCGCTTTCTGCCCGACCTGCGCCAGCCGCGTGCACTCTTCGCGCTGGTCTTGTCGACCCAGCTGCTGGCCTTGGTGCTGGCTCTGACCCTGAGCGGCGCCGGACGCGACCCGTGGCACGATCTTGCCCACCTCTCCGTCCTGATCCTGTGGATCACCCTGCTCTCGGCGCTGGGCCTGATCGGTGCTCGCCCCTGGCTGCTCCGGTATTCGGCCCCGATCGCCGGCCTCATCGCCTGGCTGGTGGTGGTCGCCGCCACCACGCTGGTCAGCCTGCTGGCCTGGGAGCTGGCAACACAGGGGGGCCAGCCACCCCAACCGGAGCAACTCAGCCACTACCTGATTCGCAACGGACTGATCGCTGCGATCGTTGGCGCGGCGACCTTGCGCTACCTCTACCTCCAGCAACAGCTGCAACAGCGCAGCCGGGGTGAGGCCCTGGCACGGCTGGAGGCGTTACGTGCCCGCATCCGCCCGCACTTTCTCTTCAACGCCCTCAACACCATCGCCAGCCTGGCCCGCCACCGACCGGCACAAGCCGAAGGGGCGGTGCTCGACTTGGCTGAACTGCTGCGCGCCAGCCTCGCCACCGGCGACCGCACGGTGCCCTTGGCGGAGGAGCTGCGCCTGGCTCATCGCTACCTCGCCATCGAGGCGCTGCGTCTTGGTGATCGCCTGCAGCTGGAATGGCCGGAAGAGCGGTCGCTGCCCTCGATCGAAGTACCGCCGTTGTCGATCCAGCCGCTGGTGGAAAACGCGATCCACCACGGTATAGAACGCTGCCCGGAGGGGGGACAGTTGCGCCTCGCGGTAACCCAGCTCAACGGTACCGTGCGCTTGACCATTCGCAACCCGTTACCGGCCGACAGCGCCGCTGAGGACCCACCCGGCCTGCACATGGCGCTGGACAACGTGCGCCAGCGCCTGCACGCCGGCTTCGGCGAACAAGCCAGGCTGGCGTCACGCAGCGAGGCCGGCTGGTATACCGTGGAGCTGACCCTGCCATGCGCGTGATCCTTGCCGACGATGAGCCGCTGGCCCGGCAGCGGCTGCACGACCTGATCAACGAGCTCGACCGGCCTGAGCTGGACGTGGTGGCCGAGTGCGCCAGCGGAACCGCCGTGCTGGCGGCTGCCGATTCGGCCGATCTGGTGCTGCTTGACATTCGCATGCCGGGCCCGGACGGCATTGAGGTCGCCGCACAACTGGCCAGGCGACCCTCGCCCCCGCTGGTCGTCTTCATCACCGCGCATGACGAACACGCCTTGACCGCCTTCGGCCTCAACGCCATCGACTATCTGCTCAAGCCGATTCGGCGTGAACGACTGGCCATGGCGCTGGACAAGGCGGCCACTGTTCTGCGTGGGCGCGGTTCGAGCGAAGATGACACCATCACCGTGACCACGGCTCGCGGCCTGCTGCGCATCCCGCTGGAGACGATCTTCTACTTTCAGGCCGACCAGAAGTACGTCACCATCCACCACCAGCATGGCGAGCAACTGACCGAGGCGTCACTGCGCTCACTGGAAGCGCGCTTTGGCGAGCGCCTGCTGCGCACCCACCGCAACTGCCTGGTGGTCACCTCGCGCATCCGCGGGCTGGAACAGCAGGCAGACGGCAAACTACGGGTGCTGCTGGACGGCTGCCCAGACCGACCCGAGGTCAGCCGTCGCCAAGCGGGGCAGGTGCGAGCGCGGCTTCGGCCGCCTCGATGATCGCGTCGAGCTGACCACCGTAGTAGTCGACCACGGTGATCCCGATCAGAGGGGGCGCCAGACGCTGACCGTGGTGGTCGAACATCAACACACTCGGCGTCAGACGCGCACCCAGGGTGCGTGCCACCTCGCGCGCCTCGCCACGCTGGCCGTCGAAGCCGATCACCGGGCCACCCTCCATGTCGACCTTGCGCATCAGCACCCGATCATCATAGGCGCCGCTGTAGAGCATCGGGCGCAGGAACTCGTCCTCGGCAATGTGGCACCAGCGACAGTGGCCAGCCGAGAAGATCACCAACAGGGGCAGATCGCGGGCAGCCGCCTCGCGGCCGGCCTCGCGGAAGTCATGGATCAGCGGGATTTCCGGCAGTTCATCCAGCTCGGGCAGGCGCTCGGCAGCGACCGGTACGGCCATGGCGAGCAACAGCACGAGCACTGACACGTGCATCAGCCTCTCTCTCATCGCATCCTCCAGGTGCTTCGCGTGAAACGCGATTGTTGTTATAGTGGACCCGTTTTTCCATCCACGGTTCCTGCCGCCATCCTACCCGACCCGCCCATGCCCGACAATCTGATCCGTATCGCCACCCGCAAAAGCCCGCTGGCCCTTTGGCAGGCCGAATATGTCCGCAGCTGTCTGCTGGCCGCCCACCCTGACCTGAGCGTTGAGCTGGTCACCATGTCGACCCAGGGTGACCGTATCCTCGACACGCCACTGGCCAAGATCGGCGGCAAGGGGCTCTTCGTCAAGGAGCTGGAGGTCGGCATGCTCGAGGGCCGCGCCGACATCGCCGTCCACTCGATGAAAGATGTCCCGGTCGACTTCCCCGACGGGCTACGCCTGGAGACAATCTGTGAGCGCGAAGACCCGACCGACGCCTTCGTCTCCAACCGCTTCGAGAGACTCGACGCCCTTCCTGAAGGAGCCTGCGTCGGCACCTCCAGCCTGCGCCGTCGTGCGCAGCTGGCGGCACGCCGCCCCGATCTGCAGATCCGTGACCTGCGTGGCAACGTCAACACCCGACTGGCCAAGCTCGATGCCGACGAGTACGACGCCATCATCCTGGCCAGTGCCGGCCTCAAGCGGCTCGACATGGCCGAGCGTATCCGTGCACGGATCGACCCGGACGAGAGCTTGCCCGCGGTCGGCCAGGGTGCCGTTGGCATCGAGTGCCGCAGCGACGACGCCCGTATCCACGCCCTGCTGGCTCCGCTCAACCACCCGGAGACGGCGTTGCGCGTCCGTGCCGAACGGGCCTTCAACGCCCGCCTCGAAGGGGGGTGCCAAGTCCCGATTGCGGCCCACGCCACGCTGCACGGTGCACGCCTGCGCCTGGACGGGCTGGTGGCCAAGGTCGATGGCAGTGAGCTGATCCGCGACCAGATCGAGGGGGCCGCCGACAACGCCAGCCAACTCGGTGTCGAACTGGCCGAACGGCTGCTGGCGCGCGGTGCCGGAGCGATCCTCGCCGCCCTGCATGGCTGACCTGCGGGGTCGAACCATCCTGGTCACGCGGCCGGCCCACCAGGCCGAGCCTCTCTGCCGACTGATCGAGCAGGCCGGTGGCTATCCGTGGCGCTTTCCCGCCCTCGCCATCGCGCCGCCACACGACCCGACGGCACTGAGTGCGGCCCTGGCCCGCCTGTCCACCTTCGACCGGGCGATCTTCGTCAGCCCCAACGCCGTCCACCGAACCCTCGACCAGTGCCCGGACTGGCCGCGTGATCTCTCCGTCGCCGTGGTCGGTCAGGGCAGCGCCGACGCCTTCCGTGCGCGCACTGGCTGGCCACCGCAGATCGTACCGACACAGCGCTTCGACAGCGAGGCGCTGCTGGCCTTGCCACCGATGCATCAAGTCCGTGGCCTGCGTATCTTGCTGCTGCGTGGTGAGGGCGGTCGTGAACTGCTCGCCACCACCCTGCGCGAACGCGGTGCCGAGGTCGAGATCGTCGCGGCCTACCGACGCGTGTCACCGCAACCGGTCGTTGCCGAGATCGACCGCCTCAACCGGGCCGGCCAGCGCGGCGAAATCGACTGGGTCACCGTGACCAGTCCCGAAGGGCTGCGCAACCTGATTGCCATGCTCGGACCGGATGGGCAACAATGGCTGCCACGGACCCCGCTGCTGGTGGTAACCGAGCGGATGCGCCCGGTCGCCGAGGCACTGGGCTGGCCGCGCCAGCGAGTGGCGGTCAGTCGACGGGCCGCCGATGCTGCCCTGGTGGAGACGCTTGCAAGCCATGAGTGAACTGAACACAGCAAAGACCCTGTCTGATCAGGATACCGAAGAGGCACCCCCCTCGACGCCGGTCAAACCGCGCCGTGGCGGTGGCTGGCTCACCCTGCTGGCCCTGCTGCTGGCGATGGCGGCACTGGCACTCGGCTGGGCCGGGCGTGAGGCACTGCATGCACTGCAGGATGAACTCGACCAGTTACGGCTGCAGACGCCGCCGGGCGTGGCCAGCCTGGAGACGCGCCTGACGGCGCTTGAGCCGTGGCCGCCGCAACTGGAAGACGAGATCGAACGGCTCCAGCAGCAGTTGGCATCACTGCCACCCGTCTCGACCGAAGTGCCTGCGCTGCAGCAGGCCCTCGCCCAACTCAGCCAGCGTCTGGATCGGGTCGAGCAGAGTCTGGAAGCGCTCACCACCTCCCCGGCCACACAGCGCCGCGAACAGCTGCTGCATGAGAGCCTGTGGTTGCTGCGCACAGCCAACCGCCACTGGCAGCTCAACCGCGATCGTGATGCCGCCCTGCGCGCCATGGAGCTGGCCGAGCACAATCTCCACCAGCTCGATCTGCCCTGGTTGGAACCGATCCGTGCCGAGTTGGCGCGTGAGCGTGCCGAACTGCGCGCCTTGCCTGCCATCGACCTCGAAGGGCTGACCCACGAGCTGGCAGCACTGGCCGAACAGGCCCGGCGCCTGCCGTCGCCTCAGCCTGGGCCGCTCAGATATGGCCGAGAAGGACCGACCGATACGACGTCTGCCCAGGCACAACACGACGAAGCGTCGCTCAGCGCGCGCATCTGGTCCGAGCTCAGTGGGCTCGTCGTGGTCCGCAGCCGCACGGTGGACGATGCCCCGTTGTTGCCACCGGCGCAGAGCGCCTATCTGCGCGAGCGCCTTGTCCTGCGCCTTGAACAGGCACGCGTTGCCGCCTTGCGCGGACAGCCATCCCTCTACCGGGAGGCGCTGCAGAGCGCCGCCACCTGGTCGCAACAGGGGTTCGATTCGGCCGCACCCGAGACCGTTGCCCTGGTTGAGCAACTGGAACGGCTGCAGTCGCGCCCCGTTGTCCATGCCCCACTCGATCTCTCTGGCTCGCTGACGCTGCTGCGCCAGCACTTGGACGGCCAGCCATGAGGTTGCTCATCTTCGCCCTGCTGTTGCTGGCCGCCAGCGTCGGTCTGGCCCTGATGGCGCGTGAAGACCCCGGCTACCTGCTGCTCGCCTACGACCGCTGGGCGGTCGAAACCACGCTGATCACTGCGCTCGTTCTGACCGTCGCGGCCACCACCGCCGTCGTCCTGCTGCTGCGCCTGCTGCACCTGCTGACAAGCCTTCCGCGCCGCCTCGAACAGTGGCTGCGCCGCCGACGCCAACAGCGCGCACGACGTCTCTCCAGTGACGGGCTGGTGGCCTTGGCCGAAGGCCGCTGGAAGGTTGCGGAGCGCCAGCTCGCCCGCTCGGCACGCAACAGTGACACCCCGCTGCTCAACTACCTCTCCGCGGCGCGCGCCGCCCAGGAGCAGCATGCCGATGAGCGGCGAGACCGCTACCTGCGGCTAGCACACGACTCGACGCCCGGCGCCGACATGGCCGTCGAGCTGACCCAGGCCGAGCTGCAGATGCATGAGGGCCAACTGGAGCAGGCACTGGCCACCCTCAACCATCTGCGCTCGCTGGTTCCAGGCCACCCGTACGTGCTGCGTCAACTCACCGAACTCTACCAACGACTGCGTGGCTGGGAGGAGCTGCACCGGCTGCTGCCGGAGCTGCGCCGCCACGCCGTTCTCCCCACTGCGGAGCTCAATCGCATCGCCAGCCGTGTCTACGGCTCCCTCATGCGACTCGCTGGCCAGGCCGGTGATGCCGGTCGCCTTGAAGCGCTATGGCAGGAGGCAGGCAACGATCTGCGCCTGCGTGAGGAAATTCAGTTCGAGTTCGTACGCCAGCTCTACAACAGTCGCAGCATGGACCGCGCTGAACAGGCCTGCCGTGAAGCGATCCAGCAAGGCTGGAGCGACCGACTGGTCCAGCTCTATGGCTTCGTTGAAGGCCGTGACGCGCGCCAGCAGCTGGCCCACGCCGAGACGTGGCTGCGCAGTCACGAACAGAACCCAGTGCTGTTGTTGACCTGCGCCCGCCTGTGTCAGCGCAACGGGCTGTGGGGCAAGGCGCGCGGCTACCTGGAGCGCAGCCTGGCCGTGCGCCCCTCGGCCGAGGCCTATCAGCAGTCTGCTGCCCTATTTGAGCAGCTTGGTGACACAGAGCGTGCCAACACGCTCTGCCGCCAAGGCCTGCATCTGGCGGCCCGCCAAATTGAGCAGGCCGCGCTCGGGATCAATCCTTAGCAAACTCGAACGGATCGGAGAAGAAGTGCGCACGATCCAGACCGGCGGCTATCAGGGCGTCGTGCACCCCCTTGACCATCACCGGCGGCCCGGCACAGTAGACATCGAAGCCGGACGGATCGGGGAAATCGGCCAGCACCGCATCCTGGACGTAGCCACGGCGCCCGGTCCACTGCCCATCCGGACGCGACAAGACCGACACATACTGCAGATTGTCCTGCCGTGCCGCCTGTTCGCACAACCACGCCTCGAGATAGAGCCCGCGCGCCTCACGCGTGCCGCGGTAGAGAAAGACCGGCCGGCGGCACTCCTCGGCGATCAGGTGCACCAGCATCGAGCGGATCGGTGCCAGCCCGGTACCGCCCGCCAAGAGCAGGATCGGCCGGTCACTGGCTTCATCCAGTGAAAAGCCGCCCTTCGGCCCCTCGATACGCAAGACATCTTTCTCGTGCAACCCCTCAAAGACGGTGCCGGTAAACCGCCCCCCTTCGATCTGGGCAATGTGCAATTCGAGCAGACTGTCCTCATGCGGGGCGTTGGCCAGCGAGAAGGCACGCTTGCGCCCCTCTCCGATCAGGATATCGATGTACTGTCCCGGCAGGAACTGGAGCCGCTCACTCTCAGGTAACTTCAGCCATAGCCCCATGACCTCGGGCGCCAACCGCTCCATTCGGGCCACGCGGGTCGGCAGTGTCTTGACCGGAAGCTCCTTCCCGTCACCGACCTCACGCACCTCGACCGTGACATCGCTGGCGGCGTGCGCCTTGCACATCAGGGCCACGCCACGCGCCGACTCCTCTTCGGTCAGAATGCCTGGCGCCCCTTCTGGATAGGTCACCTTGCCACTGACCAGACGTCCACGGCAGGCACCGCAGAAACCGTTACGACAGCCGTATGGAAAAGCAATCCCATGGCGCAGGGCCGCGTCAAGGATGCTCTCGTCCGCACCGGCTCCGAATCGGCGTCCACTCGGCTCGATGGTGATGGTATGCTCGTTGCGCTGCTGTTCCTGCATTAGTATGCTCTCTGAGTGAAGTTAAAAAAGGGGCGGCACTTGCGTGCCGCCCCTGATTTTGACTGCCTGCGTACGCTTAGCGCGAGATGTAACGCTCAGAGGTGATCTCGACCTCGACGCGGCGGTTCTGGGCACGCCCTTCACGGGTCTCGTTGCTGGCCACCGGCTGCGTCTCACCCTTGCCGACCGAGGTGATCAGGTTGGCATCGATACCCGACTGGACCAGGTAGGCGCGAACCGAGGCTGCGCGACGCTCGGAGAGCCCCTGGTTGTAGGCGGCAGAACCGACGGTACAGGTATGACCGACGACCTTGACTGACTTGACGTTGTTGGTCGCACGGATACGGCTGACCAAGGCATCCAGCGAGGCACGCGCATCGGGACGGATGTCGGAGCGGTCGAAGTCGAACAGGGCGACCGCATCCAGGGTTACGGTCTCGACCTGTGGTACGGGAGCTGCTTCCGGTGCTGGTGCGGGCTCTGCCTTGGGTGCGGCGCCGCACTCAACGGTGCGCAGCTCCTCGGTGAAGCGGCCGGTGATCACGCAACCACCGTAGGTGGTGGTGACAACGTTCGCCCGCACATCGGTCAGGTAGCCGGTGATGGAGCCAGCCGAGGCGGCCAGCGGGGAGAGCATCAGGGCGGCGCCTGCCACAGCGGCAGCGATGGGTTTTACGTGAGGCATGAGTCACTCCTTGAAGTTGTGAGCAAATCGGGATTCAAAAGCAGAACTGTGCTACGTTGGCGGCAAGTCCAGCTTTCTACTCATATCAATATAGCACCGATCCCTGATGTTCGTCGCAAAAAAATGGTTGGCCGCCCTACTGATGCCGCTCAGCCTGATCGGGCTGCTCCTGCTGGTCGGGCTGCTCCTGCTGCTCGCCGGACGCCGACGAACTGGCGCCGGCATGGTCGCCATGGCAACCCTGACCCTGCTGCTGCTCGCCTCCGCTCCGATCAGTGAACGCATCGTCGCACCACTGGAGTACCGCCACCCACCGATTGTCGACCTGGGTACCGTCAACCACGTCAGTTGGATTATCGTACTGGGCAGCGGCCATACCACCACCCATGATCTGCCCCCCAACGCCGAGCTCGGCCGTTCTGCCCTGGCCCGTCTGAGCGAAGGAGTACGCCTGCAGCAGGCGCTGCCACAGGCCACGCTGCTGCTCTCGGGCGGCGCGGTCTTTGACCCGGTATCCAATGCCCATGCCATGCGCCGCGTGGCGCCCTTGCTGGGTGCCGACATGGCACGGCTGGTGGTCGAGGAACGCCCCCGCGATACCGCCGAGGAGGCACGCCTGATCATCGAACGGATCGGCGAGCAGCCCTTCCTGCTGGTCACCTCAGCCAGCCACATGCCGCGCGCGATGGCACTCTTCCAAGGCGTCGGCGGTCAGCCGATCGCCGCACCGACCGACTATATCGTCAAGCACCCGGTAGCGGGCACCGACAGCCATCCCGGACGCTGGTTTCCGCAACCTGCCCACTTGGCAGACGTTCAACGCGCCTGGCACGAGTACCTCGGCCTGCTCTGGTCGCGCCTGCGCGGGGAGCTTTAGGAGCCCAACCGGTCAGCTTAGCCGCACCAGACCCGTGCATTGCGGAAGATACGCAGCCACGGTCCGTCCTCGCCCCAGTCATCCGGATGCCAGACGTGCTGCACGGTGCGGAAGAGCCGTTCCGGATGCGGCATCATGATCGTAGCGCGACCGTCCAGGCTGCTCAGACCGGTGATCCCGTGCGGCGAGCCGTTGGGGTTGGCCGGATAGCGCGCCGCCGGCGCGCCACTGCCATCGACGTAGCGCAACGCCACGGTGCCGCTGGCCAACAGCGCATCGGCATCACCGTCGACGCGCCCCTCGCCGTGGGCCACGGCGATCGGCAGACGTGAACCGGCCATGCCGGCGAGAAAGAGTGAGGGCGACTCGGCCACCTCGACCAGCGACAGCCGCGCCTCGAACTGTTCGGAGCGGTTGCGAACAAAGCGCGGCCAGTGGTCGGCCCCGGGAATCAGCGCCTTGAGCTGCGACAGCATCTGACAGCCGTTGCAGATCCCCAGCGAGAAGGTGTCGCTGCGGGCGAAGAAGGCGCCGAAGCGTTCCCGCGCCCGCGCGTGGTGCAGGATGGTGGCGGCCCAGCCACGTCCGGCGCCGAGCACGTCACCGTACGAAAAGCCGCCGCAGGCGACCAGGCCGTGGAAGCGTTCGAGCGTCTCGCGCCCTTCGAGGATATCGCTCATGTGGATATCAACGGCGGCAAAGCCGGCACGATCGAAGGCCGCGGCCATCTCGATCTGGCCGTTGACCCCCTGCTCGCGCAGGATCGCCACCGCCGGGCGGGCCCCCTTGGCCACATACGGTGCAGCGACATCCTCCTGTGGATCGAAGGTCAGCCGCGTTGCGTTCAGGCCGGGATCGGCCATCTCACAGAAGGCGCTGTGCGCCTCGTCGGCACAACCGGGCTCATCACGCAGCCGCTGCATCTGCCAGCTGGTAGCGTTCCACAGTGCCAACAACGCCTCCAGCGGCTCATCAAGCAGAGTAGCCTGACCGTGACGCAGGCAGAGCCGCGCATCGCCACGTGTCTCACCGACGACGTGGCTGCTGCGCGCCAGCCCCGACTCACGCAGCAGCGAGAGGACCTCGTCGGTATCGCAGTGGCGCACCTCGATCACGGCCCCCAGCTCCTCGTTGAAGAGGGCCGCTACCGGGTCGTCACCCAGTTCATCGAGACGGAGGGTAACGCCGCGCCGCCCAGCGAAGGCCATCTCACAGACGGTGGCAAAGAGACCGCCATCGGAACGGTCGTGGTAGGCGCGGATCATCCCTTCGGCATTCAGCTCCTGGACCGTCTCGAAGAAATGGCGCAGCGCCTGCGGATCGTCGAGATCGGGGGCGTGGTGGCCGAGCTCACCGTAGACTTGGGTCAGGATCGAGCCGCCGATGCGGTTGCGCCCCTTGCCCAGATCGATCAGGATCAGGTCGCTCTCACCCTCCCCGCCCCGCAGCTGCGGGGTCAGGCTGCGGCGTGCGTCGAGCACCGGGGCAAAGGCGGAGACGATCAGCGAGAGCGGCGCGGTGACACTGCGCTCGCCGCCACTGGCCGGATCGTGCCAGACCGTCTTCATCGACATCGAGTCCTTGCCCACCGGAATGGCGATCCCGAGTGCCGGACAGAGCTCCATGCCGACCGCGCGCACGGCGTCGTAGAGGGCGGCGTCCTCGCCGGGGTGGCCGGCCGGTGCCATCCAGTTGGCCGACAGCACGACATCCTCGATCCGCCCGATGCGGGCGGCGCAGAGGTTGGTCAACGCCTCGCCCACCGCCATGCGCGCCGAGGCCGGGGCGTCGAGCAGCGCCAGCGGGGTGCGCTCGCCCACTGCCATCGCTTCACCGTTGTAGACGTCAAAGGCAGCGGTGGTGACCGCACAGTCGGCCACCGGCACCTGCCACGGGCCGACCATCTGGTCGCGCGCCACCAGACCGGTAACAGTGCGATCGCCGATCGTGATCAGGAAGCCTTTGCTGGCCACCGCCGGGTGGCTGAGCACACGACGGGCCGCCTCCTTCAGCTCGACCGCAGCGGTGTCGAAGTCAGGCTTGTGCCGGGTGCGGTGGTGGACATCGCGCAGCATCTTGGGCGGCTTGCCCAGCAGCACCTCGAGCGGCATGTCGATCGGGGTGTTCTCGAACAGGGCGTCGCCGAGCAGCAGGCGCTGCTCGGCGGTCGCCTGACCGACCACGGCGGCCGGGCAGCGCTCGCGCTCACACAGTGCCAGAAAGCGGTCGAGATCGTCGGCACCGATGGCCAGCACGTAGCGCTCCTGCGCCTCGTTGCACCAGAGCTCGAGCGGCGTCATGCCCGGGTCGTCGGTGGGAATCGTGCGCAGCTCGAAACGCGCCCCGCGCCCGCTGTCGTTGACCAGCTCGGGCAGAGCGTTGGAGAGGCCGCCGGCACCGACATCGTGGATCGAAATGATCGGGTTGGCATCGCCGAGCTGCCAGCAGCGGTCGATGACCTCCTGGCAACGGCGCTGCATCTCCGGGTTGCCGCGCTGGACCGAGGCAAAATCGAGATTCTCGCTGCCGCTGCCGGTGGCGACCGACGAGGCGGCCCCGCCGCCGAGGCCGATCAGCAGAGCCGGGCCACCCAGCACGACCAGCTGGGCACCGGGCGGGATGTCGCGCTTGGCGACGTGGGCCGGATCGATGTTGCCGAGCCCGCCGGCGAGCATGATCGGCTTGTGGTAGCCGCGCACCTCACCGTCCGGCAGGCGCTGCTCGAAGGTTCGGAAGTAACCGGCGATATTGGGGCGTCCGAACTCGTTGTTGAAAGCGGCGGCACCGATTGGCCCGTCGCGCATGATCTCCAGCGCTGAGGCGATCCGTCCCGGCTTGCCGTGGTCGACCTCCCACGGCTGTTCGGCACCCGGGATGCGCAGATTGGAGACGGAGAAACCGCACAACCCCGCCTTTGGCTTCGAGCCGCGCCCGGTCGCCCCCTCGTCACGGATCTCGCCGCCGGCGCCGGTGGCAGCGCCGGGGAAGGGGGCGATCGCGGTCGGGTGGTTGTGCGTCTCCACCTTCATCAGGATGGCGATCTCGCCCGGATGGCGGTGGTATTCGCCACTCTCGGGGTCAGGGTAGAAGCGTCCGCCCTGGCCACCCCGAATCACCGCGGCATTGTCGTGGTAGGCCGAGAGCACCCCGCCGGGGTTCTGCCGATGGGTGTTGCGTATCATGGCAAAGAGCGAGGACTCGGCCGGCCGGCCATCAACCACCCAGTCGGCATTGAATATCTTGTGCCGACAGTGCTCCGAGTTGGCTTGGGCGAACATCATCAGCTCGACATCGGAGGGGTTGCGTCCAAGCGCAGTGAAGCTCTCGACCAGGTAGTCGATCTCATCCTCGGCCAGCGCCAGACCCAAATCACGATCGGCCTGCACCAGCGCAGCGCGCCCGCCGCCGAGCAGATCGACGCTGGCAAAGCTGGCCGGCTCGACCCGGGTGAAGAGGCGCTCGCCCTCGTCCAGCGAGGTGAAGACAGCCTCGACCATGCGGTCATGCAGCAAGGGATGGAGCGGCGCTACCTCGACCGCCCCCTGCAGATGGTAAAGCAGGCCGCGCTCGACCCGCCTGACCTGTTCCAGACCGCAGTGGTGCAGGATATCGGTCGCCTTGCTCGACCACGGCGAGACGGTACCCGGGCGCGGCACCACCAGGGTCGGGTGGCCGTGGCCGCCAGCCGGCTCGGTCGAGGCCTCGAGCAGCCCTTGCAGGTGCTCGATGGCCTCGCCATCAAGCGATCGCTCGCAGTCGAGGAAGTAGACCCAGTGCGCCTCGATGCCGGTCAGCCCCGGCTCGATCGCCCGCGCCTGCTCCAACAGCCGTTCCCGACGAAAGGCCGAGAGCGCCTCACCCCCGTGGAGCACCCGCACCGGGATCAGTCCTGCACAACCGGCAGACCAGCCGTCTTCCAGCCCTCGAAGCCACCGGCCACGTTGACCACATCGGCAAAGCCCATCTGCATCAGCACGTCGGTCGCCATGGCGCTGCGTCCACCCGTGGCGCAGACCACGGCGACCGGGCGCTGCTGCGCCTTGGAGAGCACCGGATGAGGCGCCTTGTAGGTGGCATCGGCGGCCCCTTCCAGCACGCCACGCGGCACGTTGACGGCGCCCTGGATATGGCCGGCGGCGTACTCCTGCGGCTCACGCACGTCGAGCACCAGCAGGTCGCCCTTTTCGGCCATCAGCTCATTGAGCTTGTCGCAATTGATCTCGACAATGCGCGAACGCGCCTCGGCAACAAAGTCCATCAAACGCTTGGCCATGATACGCTCCTTCCGGGTTGGATCGATTACTGAAAAGTCGGCCCGTTATTGTAGCCGATCCGAGGATTAATCGTCCCGTCGATCTGCCGGGTGATACCGCCGTGCGCACCCACGCCCCGGCGGTGGTAGAATTCCCACTGATACCGACTGCACGAGCCCACCATGCCGATCGCCCCGATTCGTCTGAAACGCAATGAAGAGCGGCGCCTGAACGCCGGCCACCCCTGGATCTTCAGCAACGAGATCGATGTCCTGACCACGCCGCTGAGCCAGTTCGAGCCCGGCCAGCCGGTCCGCATCGAGGCGCACAACGGCAAGCCGCTCGGCTGCGGCTACGTCAATCCCGCCTCGCTGATCTGCGTGCGCCTGACCAGTCGGGATCCTGAGCGGGTACTCGATCGATCGCTGCTGGTCCACCGGCTGCAGGTCGCGCTGAGCCTGCGAGAGCGCCTCTTCGACCGGCCCTGCTACCGCCTGGTCCACGGCGAGGCCGACCGCCTGCCCGGGCTGGTCATCGACCGCTTCGGTGATGTGCTGGCGGTGCAGATCACCACCGCCGGCATGGAGCGCCTGCGGGACGACCTGCTCGACGCCCTGGACAAGGTTGTGGCACCGCGCTGCGTGGTCCTGCGCGGCGACAGCCCATTGCGTGAGATGGAGCAGCTGGAGAGCTACCGCGAGGTCGCCCGTGGCCAGCTCGACGGTGCGGTCGAGCTGGAGGAGAACGGCTGCCGCTTCACCTGCGACCCCCTGACCGGACAGAAGACCGGCTGGTACTACGACCATCGTGAAAACCGCGCACGTCTGGCCCCGTTGAGCCGCGGCAAGCGGGTGCTCGATCTGTTCAGCTTCACCGGCGCCTGGGGGGTGCAGGCCGCTGTGGCCGGTGCTCGCGAAGTGCTCTGTGCCGACGCCTCGGCCGGCGCCCTCGAACAGGTCCACGACCATGCTGCCCGCAACGGCGTCGAAGACCGGGTCGCCACCCTGGAGGGTGACGCCTTCGACGCGCTGCGCGAACTGCGTCAAGCGCGCGAACGGTTCGATGTCGTGATCGCCGACCCGCCCGCCTTCATCAAGCGACGCAAGGATTTCAAGAACGGTCTGACCGCCTACCGTCGCCTCAACCAGATGGCGATGCAGGTGCTCGAGCGTGACGGTCTGCTGGTCTCGGCCTCCTGCTCGCACCACCTGCCTCACGAGCAGCTGCGCGACCTGCTGCGCGCCACCTCGCGCCACCTCGATCGCCACTTGGCGATCTTTGCCGACGGACGCCAGGGGCCGGACCATCCGGTCGACCCGGCGATGCCCGAGGGGGATTACCTGAAGGCGCTCTTCTGCCGCATCCTGCCCAGCTGAGGCCGTGCCCATGCACTACCCGAACATCGACCCCGTCGCCCTCTCCCTCGGCCCGCTGTCGATCCACTGGTACGGCCTGATGTACCTGGTCGGCTTTGCCTTCGCCTGGTGGCTGGGTCGGCGGCGAGCGGCACGCCCCGCCTCGGGCTGGCGTGGCGAGCAGGTCGACGACCTGCTCTTCTGGGGCGTCCTCGGTGTCCTGATCGGCGGCCGACTCGGCTATGTCCTCTTCTACAACCTGCCCGACCTCGCCAGTGACCCACTGATGCTGCTGCGTGTCTGGGAGGGTGGCATGGCCTTCCACGGCGGCCTGCTCGGCGTCCTGGCCACCATGGGCTACTACGCCGCACGCAATGGACGCACCTTCTTCGAGGTCACCGACTTCATCGCCCCCCTGGTACCGATCGGGCTGGGCCTGGGGCGTATCGGCAACTTCATCAATGGTGAGCTGTGGGGCCGTGTCAGCGATGTGCCGTGGGCGATGGTCTTTCCCGACGCCGGCGAGCTGCCGCGCCACCCGTCGCAACTCTACCAGGCCGCCCTGGAGGGGCTGCTCCTGTTCATCGTGCTGTGGTGGTTCTCCAGCCGCCCACGACCGCGCATGGCGGTCTCCGGTCTCTTCCTGCTCGGCTACGGCGCGCTCCGCTTCGTCACCGAGTTCGTGCGCGAGCCGGATGCCCACCTCGGCTTCGTCGCCCTTGACTGGATGACCATGGGCCAGCTGCTCAGCCTGCCGATGGTGGTCGCCGGTACCCTCCTGCTCGTGCTCGCCTACCGCCGGGCGACAATTTGATATAGTGCGTGCTGACCTACGGATGTGAGAGACGATGCAAGCCTACCTCGACCTGATGCGTGATGTACTGGAGAACGGCACCACCAAGGAGGACCGTACCGGCACCGGCACCCTCTCGGTCTTCGGACGCCAGATGCGCTTCGACCTCGGCCAGGGCTTCCCACTGGTCACGACCAAGAAGGTCCATCTCAAGTCGATCATCCACGAACTGCTCTGGTTCCTGCGCGGAGAGACCCACATCGGCTACCTGAACCAGAACGGCGTGACCATCTGGGACGAGTGGGCCGATGAAAACGGTGAACTCGGCCCGGTCTACGGCGCCCAATGGCGCAGCTGGCCAACCCCGGACGGTGGCACCATCGACCAGATCCACGACGTAATCGAGCGTATCCGACGTGACCCCGACTCGCGCCGCCTGATCGTCTCGGCCTGGAACGTAGCCGAGATCGAACACATGGCGCTGCCGCCGTGCCACACCCTGTTCCAGTTCTACGTCGCCGATGGACGGCTCTCCTGCCAGCTCTACCAGCGCAGCGCCGACCTCTTCCTGGGTGTGCCGTTCAACATCGCCAGCTACGCACTGCTGACGATGATGGTGGCCCAGGTCACCGGCCTGCGTCCCGGTGAGTTCGTCCACACCCTGGGTGATGCCCACCTCTACCGCAACCACTTGGAACAGGCGCGCGAGCAGCTTTCGCGCTCCCCCTATCCGCCACCGACCATGCGTATCAACCCGGCCGTCCAGTCGATCGACGACTTCCGCTTCGAGGACTTCGAGCTGGTCGGCTACCAGAGCCACCCGGCGATCAAGGCGCCGGTGGCCGTCTAGGGCATCCAGCGTGGCGATGCAGTGGGCCCGACTCCTCTCCAGCCGCCGTCTCGGCAAGCCGGAGGCTGACCCGCGCGTCTCGGCCCGTACCGCCTTTCAGCGCGATTTTGACCGCCTGGTCTTCTCCTCTGCCTTTCGCCGTCTGCAGGACAAGACCCAGGTCTTTCCTCTCTCCGAGAACGACTACGTCCGCACCCGCCTGACCCACAGCCTCGAGGCCGCCTCGGTCGGCCGCTCGCTCGGTACCCAGGTCGGTGAGCGAGTGCTGGCGCGTCGTCCCGAGCTGTGTGAACGCTTCGATCCGGCCGACTTCGGTGCCATCGTCGCCGCCGCGTGCCTCTGCCACGATATCGGCAACCCGCCGTTCGGCCATACCGGTGAAGACGCCATCCGCCACTGGTTCGAACACAGCCCACTCGGCCGCGCGAGCCTCGACCGGCTGGCCGACCCGGCGCAGTGTGCCGACTTTCTCGCCTTCGAGGGCAATGCCCAGGGCTTTCGCATCGTCACCCGGCTGCAGACCCCGGCCAACCACGGCGGCATGCAGCTCACCTGCGCTACCCTCGGCACCTTCACCAAATACCCGCGCGCTGCCTGGCCTGAGGGTGATCGCCATGGCGCCGGCGCCCGCAAGCACGGTTTTTTCCAAGACGATGCCCCCCTCTTTGCCGAGGTGGCCGAGACCCTCGGCCTGCTGCCGCGCCACGGTCAGCCCCAGGCGTGGCACCGCCACCCCCTCGCCTTTCTGGTCGAGGCGGCCGACGACATCTGCTACCGCGTCATCGACCTCGAAGACGCCTTCCGCCTCGGTCTGCTCGGCTACCACGAGGTCGCCGAGCGCCTCGCCGCGACGGCCGGCAGCGCCGTCGATAGCCACCGCCTGAATGGCCTCGGCAACGACAAGGAGCGCATCGAGTACCTGCGCGCCCGAGCCATCAACGGGGTCGTCGATCAAGCCGTCGAGGCCTTCATGGCGCATGAGGAGGCGATCCTGGACGGCCGTTTCGACGACCACCTGCTCGACCACATCCCCTCCCGCGCGGGGGTCGACAGCCTGCTCGAGCTGGCCATGGAGAAGGTCTATGTTGCCCACCAGGTGGTCGAGATCGAGGCCGCCGGTTTTCGGGTCATGGGCGGTCTGCTCGATACCTTCGTCGAGGCGGTTGAACAGGTAGCCGAACACGGTGCGCGCGCCCCTGCCTTGGCGGATGTCCTGATCCGGCTGGTTCCGGAACAGTTCATCGGCCGTGGTCGAACACCAGCGACCGACCCCTACCGACGCATCCTCGGCCTGACCGACTTTGTCGCCGGGATGACCGACTCCTACGCCATCTCCCTGTTCAAGAAGATCACTGGCATCTCCCTGCCGGGGCGCTGACCATGGCCGGCTCAACCGCTATCGAACCGCACACCGCACAGTGGCTGCGTGACGAGGTTGGCCACAGCCTGAAGGCGCTGCGCGAGGCCCAGAACGCGGCCAGCAAAGAGTATCAACACGCCCTCTACCTGCTGCAACGGGTACCCGATCTGGCCGAGCTCTTCGGCCTGCCGGCACTGCGCTACCTGGCTCAAGAGACGGTGCTGCTGGCAGAAGACGCCGCCAGCGATCACGAACTGTATCCTGAGCTGACCGAAGCCCTGCGCCGTATCGAACACCACCTGCTGCGCATCGAACTGGCCGGACAGGAGCTGGCCCTGCCCCTGCTGCCCTACCTGAACCGATTGCGCCGTGACCGCTGGCGCAGTCCGATCGACGACTGCACGCTACGCCACCCACCAGGAGAGCCGACCGCGCCGAACGACCAGGCGCTGCCGGAGCAGGCCACCGACCTGGCCGCACGCCTGCGCCCCCACTGGCAGCGCGGGGTAGCCGCTCTATTGCGAGACGACCCGACACGCGCCGCCTGGCGTCGCCTGACACAGATCGCTACCCTGCTCGAAGGCGCCGTCGAAGTGGCCGAAAACCGTCTGCTGATGCACGCGGCACGGGCCTACTGTGCGGCCATCGCCTGCGGTGACGATTCACCGCCGGAGGATGCCGTCATGCGGCTCGGCCCACTGGAGCGACTGCTGGCCCAGATCGCACGCCAAGGCGAGGAGGGTGTCGACAGCCTGCTGCGCGATCGGCTCACCGACCCCCTGCTCGACCGCATTGCGGCCAGCCGCTCCGACCACCCCGTGGTTCGCGCCCTCAAGGCGTCTCCCGACTTCAGCCACTGGCACCCGGAGTCCGGCCACCCACTGACGCCGCCGCCCGTGCCACCCCACCCCGGCCCTGCGGCCACCACCGAGACGTTTCAAGCCAACGCAGCACCTGCCTCCGAATCCCAGGAAGCGCCGCTCACCGACGCCTTTGATATCAGCTCCGAGACGATCTTGCCGCTTGCCCTGCCCCCACCGCCCGAACTGGCCGACGCACCGCTTGAACCCCGTCCCGTCCAAGAGCGCGACAGCACACCCGCCCCATCCGCGTCCGAGAGCACCGACTGGTCGGTTGAGCTCCCCCCCATCGAGCCAGCGCCCAGCACGCCGGTATGGCGGCTGGGCGACGACGATGGCACGCGTGCAGTCCCCGAGCCCGAGGCGCACGACGCCTTGGCCGACCTGGTCGATGCACTGCTGATATCGCCGGAGCCGGAGCCGGAGCCGGAGCCGGAGCCGGAGCCGGAGCCGGAGCCGGAGCCAGAGCCAGAGCCAGAGCCAGAGCCAGAGCCAGAGCCAGAGCCAGAGCCAGAGCCAGAGCCAGAGCCAGAGCCAG
>SKWO01000074.1 GCA_007128895.1 Gammaproteobacteria bacterium | reverse complement strand
GATCGGGCTGCCCTGGGAGACGCGGTCGCCCTTGGCGACCTTGAGCGCGACGACGCGCCCGCCCTGCGGGGCGGGGATGTCGATCGAGGCCTTGTCCGACTCCAGCGTGATCAGGGTCGTCTCCGGCTCGATGGTGTCGCCCGGCTTGACCGCGACGTCGATGATCTCGACATCCTGGAAGTCGCCGATGTCGGGCACTGCGATGGTGGTGGTCTGGCTCATGGGGTCAGCTCCGCAGCGGGTTGGGCTTGTTCACGTCGAGGCCGTAGCGCTCGATCGCCTCGGCCACCTTGGCCGCCGGGATCTGCCCCTCTTCGGCCAGTGCGTGCAGCGCAGCGACGGCGACGTAGTGGCGGTCGACCTCGAAGAAGCGGCGCAGGTTGACGCGGGTGTCGGAGCGGCCGAAGCCGTCGGTACCCAGGACCTGATAGCGGCCCGGCACCCAGGCGCGGATCTGGTCGGCGTGCGCCTTGATGTAGTCGGTGGCGGCGACCACCGGCCCCTTGCCCGAAGCCAGCTGCGTGGTGACGAACGGTACCCGCGGCTTGGCCTTGGGGTGGAGCATGTTGTGGCGGTCGCAGTCACGACCGTCGCGGGCCAGCTCGGTGAAGCTGGTGGCGCTCCATACGTCGGCCTCGACGCCGAAGTCGTCGGCCAGCAGGTCGGCTGCGGCGAGCACCTCACGCAGGATGGTGCCGGAGCCGACCAGCTGCACGCGCAGCTTCTTGCGTCCGCCCTGGCGCAGGCGGTAGATCCCCTTGAGGATGCCCTCCTCGGCGCCGTCCGGCAGGGCCGGCTGGTGGTAGTTCTCGTTCATCAGGGTGATGTAGTAGAAGACATCCTCCTGCTCGACGTACATGCGCCGCCACCCCTCGCGCACGATCACCGCCAGCTCGTAGGCGTAGGCCGGGTCGTAGCTGACGCAGTTGGGGATCAGCGCCGCCTGCACGTGGGAGTGGCCGTCCTGGTGCTGCAGCCCCTCGCCGGAGAGGGTGGTGCGGCCGGCGGTGGCGCCCATGATGAAGCCGCGCGCCTGCATGTCGCCGGCGGCCCAGGCCAGGTCGCCGAAGCGCTGGAAACCGAACATCGAGTAGTAGATGAAGAACGGGACCGTGTTGACGCCGTGGTTGCTGTAGGCGGTGGCGGCGGCGATCCACGACCCCATCGAGCCGGCCTCGGTGATCCCCTCTTCGAGGATCTGGCCCTGCTGATCCTCCTTGTAGTACATCACCTGATCCTTGTCCTGCGGCTCGTAGAGCTGGCCGACCGAGGAGTAGATGCCGATCTGGCGGAAGAGCCCCTCCATGCCGAAGGTGCGCGCCTCGTCGGGGACGATCGGCACGACGTGGCGGCCCACCTTCTTGTCGCGCACCAGACCGGTGAGCAGGCGCACGAAGGCCATGGTGGTGGAGAGCTCGCGCTCGCCACTCGCTTCGGTCAGCGGGGTGAAGGCGTCATCCCCCGGCAGCTCCAGCGGTGCGGCGCTGCGCCGACGCTGCGGCAGAAAGCCGCCCAGGGCGGCGCGGCGCTGATGCATGTACTGCATCTCGGGGCTCTCTTCGGCCGGGCGCAGGTAGTTCGGCTCGGTCGCGTCGGCGTCGGAGAGCGGGATGTTGAAGCGGTCGCGGAACGCCTTCAGGTTGGCCGCGTCCATCTTCTTCTGGCTGTGGGTGCGGTTCTGCGCCTCGCCGGCCGAACCCATGCCGTAGCCCTTGACGGTGTGGGCGAGGATGACGGTCGGCTGACCGCTGTGCTCGGCTGCCGCCTTGTACGCCGCATAGACCTTGACCGGGTCGTGGCCGCCGCGGTTGAGGCGCCAGATGTCCTCGTCCGACATGTTGGCGACCATCGCCTTGAGCTCCGGGTACTTGCCGAAGAAGTGCTCGCGCACGAAGGCGCCGTCCTTCGACTTGTAGTTCTGGAAGTCGCCGTCGACCGCCTCCATCATGCGCTTTTGCAGCAAGCCGTCGGTGTCGCGCGCCAGCAGCGGGTCCCAGTAGCGGCCCCAGAGCACCTTGATCACGTTCCAGCCGGCGCCACGGAAGGCGGCCTCCAGCTCCTGGACGATCTTGCCGTTACCGCGCACTGGCCCGTCGAGCCGCTGCAGGTTGCAGTTGACCACCCAGGTCAGGTTGTCGAGCCGCTCGCGCGCGGCGAGGGTGATCGCGCCCAGGCTCTCCGGCTCGTCGGTCTCGCCGTCACCGACGAAGCACCAGACCCTGCGCCCGTCGGTCTTGGCCAGACCGCGGTGGTTCAGATAGCGCATGAAGCGCGCCTGGTAGATGCTCATCAGCGGGCCGAGCCCCATGCTCACCGTCGGCAGCTGCCAGAACTCCGGCATCAGGTAGGGGTGGGGGTAGGAGGAGAGCCCCTGGCCGTCGACCTCGCGACGGAAGTGGTCGAGCTGCGTCTCGCTCAGGCGCCCTTCGAGGAAGGCGCGGGCGTAGATGCCGGGCGAGGCGTGGCCCTGAAAGTAGACCAGATCGCCACCGTGCTCGTGGGTCGGCGCGCGCCAGAAGTGGTTGAAGCCGACATCATAGAGGGTCGCGGCCGAGGCGAACGAGGCGATATGGCCGCCCAGCTCACTGTTCTCCCGGTTGGCACGCACCACCATGGCCATCGCGTTCCAGCGGATCAGGGAGCGGATGCGGTGCTCCAGCTCGCCGTCGCCCGGATAGGTCGGCTCCAGGTGGGGCGGGATGGTGTTGACGTAGGCGGTGTTGGCCGAGTACGGCAGGTAGGCGCCGCTGCGCCGCGCCTTGTCGATCAGTTGCTCGAGCAGCTGGTGGGCACGCTCCGGCCCTTCGTGGGCGAGGACCGCCTCGAGGGCGTCAAGCCATTCACGCGTCTCTTGAGGATCGCTGTCGTGCTGGGTGGCTGTCTGATTCATGTGAACCCCTGTCAGAAATCGCGGCCCGCATGGCCATGAGGCAGGCAAGTACTGGGCCGATAATAAGGATACGCGTGGATCAACGCATCCTGCTCTGTCTCCCCGCTCCCCGGCCGTCGTATGACCGCCGTACACCCGGCGTGGCGGACGCACGCATCCATCGTGCGCCTGCAGACAGGCGGGCAATGGTGCGCTATTCGGGTCGGGAAAGTCAAGCTGGCCGTCTTGTGCCCGAACCGATTTTGTAATCTTGTTCAGTAGGTTGTGGGCCCGCATTGCGCTCTTGGGCGGGTTTCTGGGCGGGGGTGAATCAAGGGTGAGTCTGGTGCTGGTAGCGGATCGGCCGTAGTGCTATCATGAAAAACAGTGTGATCCCCATAGATTAAGGAGGTAGCTGTGATTGGGCGTGGCGTGGCGGTAACAACCCTTGTGATGGCTTTGGTCCCACCGGTTCTGGCCGGTGGTCAATATGAGGTTCAGGATGCCGCCCTGGTCGAGCGTGGCGCGTGTGAGTTCGAGCTGTGGCACGTTGATGTGCGCAAAGGTGGCCATGGTACCTGGCTGGCACCGACTTGCGGCCTGGCCGGTCAGCAGCAGATTTCCGTCACCGCCGGGCAGGAGCACGAGGGTGGCGAGCGCAACGCGGTGGCCGGCGTGGAGTGGATGCTGGTGCCGCGCTCGGTGGATGAGCACGATCTGGGCTACGGTCTGCGCCTGGGTGCCGAGTACCGTGAAGAGAGCGGTCGTGTCGCCGAATTTCATGCGCTCTTTCCGGTCAGCCTGCGGTTGAGTCATGCGGGGGTCATGGTGCATGGCAATCTGGGCTTCTCCCACGACCGCGACGCGCGCCGCCGCAGTGCGATGACCTGGGGGGTGGCCGGGGACTTTCCGGTCGGCTTCAACACCACGCTGGTGGCCGAAATGAGCGGCAACAGCCGCAGTGGCGAACACCCGCTGTTGCAAGTCGGGCCGAGCATGGCGCTGGTCGATGGCCATGTGGTGGTGGACTTGACCTACGGGCGTGTTCTTGGCGGTGATCGCGACGAGCATTGGGCGGTGGGCTTTTCGTTGGCGTTCTGATGCATGTTGAATAATACGGGGAGGGCAGGCGATGGGTAGAACGATTCTGGTGGCCGACGATTCGACCATGTCGAGGATG
>SKWO01000079.1 GCA_007128895.1 Gammaproteobacteria bacterium | reverse complement strand
GCTTCAAAGCAAGCGAAGTGAACCTCTGATTGGAGAGATGCGGGACAGTGATCAGTGCGTGCTCGCCAATAGTTGCCGAAGTCGCGACGATTATTGAATCTGCTGGAAATAGCCTGCCGCCTTTAACGGCTTCCGGCGTAATCTGTTGCAACGACGTTTTGAGAATTCGACCGTTTTCGCGGATGTCCTCCATCCGAAACCATGGCACTGTCCCGTCAGTCCAGTAGGCTTTGTTCGTCGTCGACGGCGTATAGCCATTCTTTGTGACGAAGAGTTCTTGGATTTCCTTGAACTCGACGCCATCCGGGCACAACTCCGCAATCAACTCATCAATCCGGCTCATGGCTTCTTCTTCCCGCTGATCTTTTTCTCCACCGCCTTCACCGTCTCCAGATAGGCCGCCTCCACCTCGGAGGGCTGGGCGTCCAGCTGAGCACGGAATCGGGCGTATTCGGCCTCGGCGTGCTCGATGGCCTGCTGGTGGCTGACCTTGCCTGCGCCTTGCAGGGCCTTGCCACCCATGGCGGCGATCAGTTGTTCCAGGTGCGCCAGCCAATCCTTCATGTAGGTCGGTTCGTGGTTCAGGGCACGGAATTCGGCAGCATCGAAATAGGCCGAGACCAGTGCATTCAGGCGCTTGAGTTCGTCCGCGTTCAGGTAGTTCTTGGCTACCGTGGTCTCTGCCTTGGTGGGCTGCTGACCGCTGAAAGAGAGCAGGCCCATGAAGGGCTTACCGGCGTCGGCACGCTGCTGGATGACTTCCGCCGCCGTCTGGCCGTGGGCAGCGTAGTGCAGCTTGTTCTGTACGGTCTTGAAGAAAATGATGCTGGCTTCGGCCTTGGGATCGTAATCCACGCTGGTGGCGTAGAGGTCGAGCACCTGCCGGTAGAGCACCTTCTCGCTGGAGCGGATGTCGCGGATGCGATCGAGTAGCTCTTTCCAGTAGCTGCCGCCGCCCAGATTCTTCAGGCGGGCATCGTCCATGGCGAATCCCTTGACCAGGTATTCCCGCAGCCGCTCGGTGGCCCAGATGCGGAATTGGGTGCCTTGCCTGGACTTGACCCGATAGCCAACCGAGATGATGACATCCAGATTGAAGTGTTCGACCCGATAGGTCTTGCCATCGGCGGCAGTTGTTGCAAATTCTGCAACAACTGAACTTCGCTCCAGCTCGCCTTCCGCAAAGACGTTGGCGATATGGCGGGAGATGGTGGATTTGTCGCGTCCCAGCAGCTCGGCAAGCTGGTTCAGCGAGAGCCAGACCGTATCGCCGTCCAGCCGTACCTCGATGGCCAGCGCATCGCCGCGCTGGTAGAGAATGATCTCTCCGCCGGGTTGCTCGCTCATGCTTCCCCCTCCAGATCGGCCACAATGGCATCGATGGCGGTACGCAGCTCTGCCTGACGCGCCACGATGCGGGCTATCTCGGCATTGAGTGCCTTGATGTCCACCGCTTCGCGGGTGTCCTGCTGTTCCACGTAGCTGGAGACGGCGATGTTGTAGCCGTTGTCGGCGATGGCGCTGTTCTCCACCAGCCGCGCGAAGTGGTCGATGTGCTCGCGCCGGGTGAAGGCATCGAGAACCTTCTGCTGGTGGGCGGCGGTGAGCTTGTTCTTGTTGCCGCTGCGGGTGAATTCCTTGCTGGCATCGATGAAGAGGGTGGCGTTGTCGAGCTTGGATTTCTTCAGCACGATGATGCAGGTGGCGATGGTGGTGCCGAAAAAGAGGTCCGGCGGCAACTGGATCACGGCATCGACGTAGTTGTTGTCGATGAGGTATTTGCGGATCTTCTGCTCGGCGCCGCCGCGATAGAGCACGCCGGGGAACTCGACGATGGCGGCGGTGCCGTTGACCGCCAGCCAGCTGAGGATGTGCATCGTGAAGGCGAGATCGGCCTTGCTCTTGGGGGCGAGCACGCCGGCCGGGGCGAAGCGCGGATCGTTGATCAGCAGCGGGTTGGCGTCGCCGTCCCATTTGATCGAGTAGGGCGGATTGGAGACGATGGCCTCGAAGGGCTCGTCGTCCCAGTGGTGCGGGTCGGTGAGGGTGTCGCCGTGGGCGATGTCGAACTTCTCGTAGTTGATGTCGTGCAGGAACATGTTGATGCGGCACAGGTTGTAGGTGGTGAGGTTCACCTCCTGGCCGTAGAAGCCCTGGCGCACCTTGTCCGGCCCCAGCACCTTGGCGAACTTCAGCAACAGCGAGCCGGAGCCACAGGCCGGGTCGTAGACCTTGTTAACCTCGGTCTTGCCCACCACAGTGAGGCGGGCCAGCAGCTCGGAGACCTCCTGCGGGGTGTAGAACTCGCCGCCGGACTTGCCGGCGGTGGAGGCGTACATCTGCATCAGGTACTCGTAGGCGTCGCCGAAGAGGTCGATGCTGTTGTGGGCAAAACGGCCGTTGCCGCCCGACAGGGGCAGATCGCCGATGGCGTCCAGCAGCTTGACCAGCTTTTCGTTGCGCTTGGCGACGGTGGGGCCGAGTTTGCTGCTGTTCACATCGAGGTCGTCGAACAGCCCCTTGAAGTCGTCTTCGCTCTCCGATCCCTTGGCCGAGGCCTCGATGTCGATAAAGATGCGCGACAGCGTTTCGTTGAGGTTGGCATCGTGGCGGGCGCGGGCGCGCACGTTGGCAAAGAGCTCCGAGGGCAAGATGTAGAAGCCCTTCTCCTCCACCGTGTCGGTGCGGCCGAACTCGGCCTCTTCGTCACTGAGCTGGGCGTAGTCGAAATTCTCGTGGCCGGCGCGGCGCTCCTGCTCGTTCAGGTAGCCGGTGAGGTTTTCGGAGATGAAGCGGTAGAAGAGCATGCCGAGGACATAGCTCTTGAAGTCCCAACCGTCCACGCTGCCGCGTAGGTCATTGGCGATGCGCCAGATGGTCTTGTGCAGCTCCGCCCGTTCGGTCTCTTTGCTGTGGTTGGTCATGCCGTTTCGCTATCCTGATGTTGAGGACCCAGTGGCTATGCCCTGTGCCCGATTTCTGATGCGGCACGCCACGGCCGAATATTATTCAGCTGGTCCACGAGAGCATCTTCCGCAACCTCGGTGTCGAAGGCTGCCTGAGCGCGCAGCCAGTAGCCATTGGACAAACCGAAGAAGCGGCACAGTCGCAGGTCCGTGTCTGCCGTGATCGACCGCTTCCCGGCAATAATCTGGCCGATCCTCTGGGCAGGCACCCCGATTTCCTTGGCCAAGCGGTATTGGGAAATACCCATCGGCTCAAGAAACTCCTCTTTCAGTAGCTCGCCTGGCGTTACGGCTTCAATGTCGCGCATGGGTGGCCTCCTAGTGGTAATCAACAATTTCGACCTCTTCCGCACCGGCCTCGGTCCAGCGGAAGCACATCCGGAACTGCCCGTTGATACGAATGCTGTGCTGACCTTGGCGGTTACCATGCAATGGCTCCAACATATTGCCGGGCGGTACTTTGAGATCATCCAACCGGCTGGCAGCCTGGAGTTGCCGAATCTTCCTCAAGGCAACCCGCTCAAAATTGACGAAGCGTCTGACGCGGCGTCCGTTAGCCAGCTGCTCGGTATCCTTGCATTTGAACGACAGGATCATGCTCTTGATAATGACGCGATACGTTATTAACGTCAAGCGTTATACGCAAACGGGGCTGTTGGCCATGGGCAGCCCACTGGATAGCCGTCAAGATGGGCAATGACAAAGAGTGATAATCATTCTTGTTTACAAGGCGATTCGTTTGCGCTACGCTGGGGTCGTCTGTTGGATGATCCACTCAACCCGAGGTGAACGAAGACCATGTTGAATCGACGCTTTCCTATCGGCGCGCTGGCCCTGAGCGCCTGCGCTGTGTTGCTGGCCGCCTGCTCCCCGTCTTCGGAGGAGTCGGTACCACCGTCCTCGGCTGAGGTCGATGCCGGTGAGGTCAATATCTATTCGGCGCGTCAGGAGGTGCTGATCAAGCCGCTGCTCGATCGCTTCAGTGAGCAGACCGGTATCCAGGTCAATTTGGTGGCCGGGCGTGCCGATGAGCTGATGCAGCGGCTGCAGGCGGAGGGTCGCAACACCCGCGCCGATGTGTTGTTGACGGTCGATGCCGGCAACCTGCACCGCGCCACCGAGGCCGGCTTCTTCCAGTCGATCGACTCGGCCGTGCTGCAGGCGTCGGTGCCGGAGGCGTACCGCGATGCCGAGGGGCGCTGGTTCGGTCTGTCGATGCGTGCGCGCCCGATCATGTATGCCAAGGAGCGGGTCGACCCTACCAGCCTAGCCAACTACGCCGATCTGGTTGAGCCGGAGTGGCAGGGGCGGATCTGCATCCGCTCGTCGAGCAACGTCTACAACCAGTCGATGGTGGCGGCGATGATCGCCCATGACGGGGTCGAGGCGACCCAGCAGTGGGTCAATGGCGTTGTGGCCAACTTTGCCCGGCCGCCGCAGGGGGGGGACCGCGACCAGATCCGCGCCGTGGCCGCCGGGCAGTGCGACGTCGCGCTGGCCAACACCTACTACCTGGGTGCGATGCTCGCCGCAGGCGAAGGGGCCGACTACGAGGTGGCGCGCCAGATCGGCATCGTCTGGGCCGATCAGGATGGCCACGGTACCCACGTGAACATCAGCGGTGCCGGTGTCACGGTTCATGCACGCAACCGCGACAATGCGATCCGGCTGCTCGAGTTCCTGGTCAGCGATGAGGCGCAGCAGTGGTACGCCGAGGCCAACCAGGAGTATCCGGTCAAGCCGGGCGTCGAGGCCAGCGAGATTCTGCGCGGCTTCGGTGAGTTCAAGGCCGATGCGATCAGTCTGGGCGGGATCGGTGAGCACTATCCCGAGGCTGTGCGGGTGATGGACCGCGCCGGCTGGCGCTGATAGCCACGGGCGCTGCGGCACCCATAGGAGGCGGCCTGCACCGGATGGGTGCAGGCCGCCTTGTCATTTCCGGAAAAGTGACGGGAAATCAAGGCAACTTGCTGACGGGCACGGCGATTGCCTGTATCGTATAGCCTCTTTGCCGACCGAGTAACGACACAACGACCATGCAAGGCGTAGCCACCGCACGACGAACGCAGCGACTGCCCCTGCCCGATGGCTGGCAGGCCGGGGTGTTGCTGGTCGCCCTGCTGGTCGCCCTGCCGGTGCTGGTGATCTTTGGCCACGTCTTCGTGCCGGCCGGCGAGGTCTGGCGCCACATGGTCGAGACGGTACTGCGCGACTACGTGACCAACTCGCTGCTGCTGATGCTCGGCGTGGGGGTCGGCACGCTGGTGATCGGGGTCGGCACCGCCTGGCTCTGCACGATGACCGTCTTTCCAGGCAAGCGCCTCTTCGAGTGGGCGCTGCTGCTGCCGATGGCGGTGCCGGCCTACATCCTCGCCTACACATACACCGGCATGCTCGACTTCGCCGGCCCGGTGCAGAGCGGCCTGCGCGAGCTGTTCGGCTGGTCGTACGGCGATTACTGGTTCCCCGAGATCCGCTCGCTCGGCGGCGCCATCGCGATGCTGACGCTGGTCCTCTACCCCTACGTCTACCTGCTCACCCGCGCCGCCTTTCTGGAGCAGTCGGTCTGTGTGCTGGACGTCTCGCGCACCCTCGGCTGCGGGCCGTGGCGCACCTTCACCCGCGTCGCCCTGCCGCTGGCCCGGCCCGGCATCATTGCCGGCCTGTCGCTGGCGTTGATGGAGGCGCTGGCCGACTACGGCACAGTGCAGTACTTTGGCGTGAGCACCTTCACCACCGGTATCTTTCGCACCTGGTTCGGCCTTGGCGACCCGGCCGCTGCGGCGCAGTTGGCGGCGCTGATGATGAGCTTCGTGCTGGTGCTGATCGTGATGGAGCGCTGGTCGCGGCGTCAGGCGCGCTTCCACCACACCAGCCTGCGCTACAGCACCCTGCCCAGCTACCAGCTGCGCGGCTGGCGCGCCGCCGCCGCCTTTGTCGCCTGCCTGCTGCCGCTGCTGCTCGGCTTTCTGCTGCCGGCGCTGCAGTTGGCCAGCTGGTCGATGGCGACCTGGGAGGAGACGGTCGATGCCCGCTTCTACATCCTGGTGCGCAACAGCTTCCTGCTCGCCGCGGCTGCCGCTGTGTTGGCGCTGCTGGTCGCCCTGCTGCTGGCCTACGGCAAGCGGCTGCGTGGCGGCCGGCTGATCGGCGGTGCGGTGCGCGTGGCCGGCATGGGCTACGCCATCCCCGGCACGGTGATCGCGGTCGGCGTGATGATCCCGTTCGGCTGGTTCGACAACCGCGTCGACGACTGGATGCGCGACACCTTCGATATCTCCACCGGGCTGCTGCTCAGCGGTACCTTGGCGGCGCTGCTCTTTGCCTATGTGGTGCGCTTCCTCGCCGTGGCGCTGAACACGGTCGAGGCGGGGCTGGGCAAGATCCGCCCGTCGATGGACGACGCCGCTCGCTCGCTCGGGCTGCGGCCGGGCCAGGTGCTGGCGCGTATCCATGCGCCGATCATGCGCGGCAGCGTGCTCACCGCGCTCTTGCTGGTCTTCGTCGACGTGCTCAAGGAGCTGCCGGCGACGATCATCCTGCGTCCGTTCAACTTCAACACACTGGCCGTGCGTACCTTCGAGCTGGCCTCCGACGAGATGCTGGCCGAGGCGGCCCCGGCGGCGCTGGCGATCGTGCTGGTCGGCATCATCCCGGTGATGCTGCTCAGCTGGGCGATCGGCCGTTCGCGACCTGGTCAGAAACAGAAGAGGAGCCCCGCCGATGTGGCTTGAGATCGACAACGCCTCGATTGCCTACAGTGGCAATGCGGTGGTGCATGACGTCAGCCTGGTCCTGCAGCAGGGGCAGATCGGCTGCCTGCTCGGCCCCAGCGGCTGCGGCAAGACGACCCTGCTGCGCGCCATCGCCGGTTTCGAGCGGCTGACGGCCGGGCGCATCGCCATCGGTGGGCGCCACGTCAGCGGCGAAGGCTGCTTCGTGCCACCGGAGCAGCGCCGGGTCGGCATGGTCTTTCAGGATTTGGCCCTCTTTCCCCACTTGACCATCGCCGACAACATCGGCTTCGGGCTGCGCGGACTCGACGCCGACGAGCGGCACAAGCGCATCGCGCGGCTGATGGCGATGATCGGGCTGGAGGGGCGCGAGGCGTGCTACCCGCACCAGCTCTCAGGCGGCCAGCAGCAGCGCGTCGCCGTGGCGCGCGCGATGGCGCCACGGCCCGATCTGCTGCTGCTCGACGAGCCTTTCTCCAGCATGGATGCCGATCTGCGCGAGAAGCTGGCCCGCGAGGTGCGCGACATCCTGCGCGAGGACGGAGTCACCGCGCTGCTGGTGACCCACGACCAGTTCGAGGCCTTCGCCATGGCCGACGAGATCGGTGTCATGCACCACGGGCGGCTGGCACAGTGGGACAACGGCTACAACCTCTACCATGAGCCGGCCGACCGCTTCGTCGCCGACTTCATCGGTCAGGGCGCGATGATCCGCGGCAGCGTGGTCGACGCCCACTCGGCCGACACGGTGCTCGGGCGCATCCACGGCGACGCGCCGGCCGGCTGCCAGCCCGGCTGCATCGTCGACGTGCTGGTGCGGCCGGACGACATCGTCCATGATGATGCCAGCAGCCATCAGGCGGTGATCCTGGAGAAGGCGTTTCGCGGCGCCGAGTACCTCTACACGCTGGGGCTGGAGAACCACGAGCAGGTGCTGTGCATGGTGCAGAGCCACCACGACCACAACGTCGGCGAGCGCATCGGTATCCGGGTCGAGATCGACCACTTGGTGATGTTCCCGGCACAACGGGAGGCGACATGACGGCGCACACGATCGACTACCCCGGTGGCACCACCGCCATCGACACCGAGCTGGGGCGCAGGCGCCACACCGCCGCCTGGCTGCTTGAGCAGGCGGGGCGTGCCGCCCTGATCGAGACCGGGGTGCCGCTCGCGGCCGGCCGCGTACTGGCGGTGCTGGAGCAGCGCGGCATCGCACGCGAGGCGGTCGACTGGGTCTTCATTACCCACATCCACCTCGACCACGGCGGCGGCGCCGGGGCGCTGCTGGCGGCGCTGCCCAATGCGCGGCTGGTGGTCCACCCCAGCGGGGCGCGCCACATGGTCGACCCGTCGCGGCTGATGGCCAGCGCGACTGCGGTCTACGGCGAGGCGGTGATGCGCAGCGTCTACGGCGAGATGGTGCCGGTCGATCCTGCGCGTCTGATCGAGGCGCACGACGGCGACCGCTTCGAGCTGGCCGGGCGGGTGTTGCAGACCCTCGACACGCCGGGCCACGCGCGCCACCACTACTGCCTGTGGGATGTGCAGGCGCGCCAGCTCTTCACCGGCGACACCTTCGGCCTCTGCTACCCGGAGCTGACCACCGAGCGCGGCCCCTTCGTGCTGCCGACGACGACACCGACCCAGTTCGACCCGGCGGCGCTGCGCGCCTCGATCGAGCGGCTGCTGGCGCTCGAGGCCGAGGCGGTCTGCTTCACCCACTTCGGCCGCTACGGCGGTGTCGCGCAGCTCGGGGCCGACCTGCTGCAGCGGCTCGACCAACTGGTGGCGCTGGCCGAAGGGGTCGCTGCCGAGGCGACCCCGAGCATCGACCGTACCGAGCTGCTCGCCGGGGCGATCCGTGGCTGGCTCTGGCCGGCGCTCGACGACCACGGTTGCCGGCTGGACGACGCCGAGCGTCAACACCTGCTGGCGATGGACATCGAACTCAACGCGCAGGGGCTGGCCTGCTGGCTGGAGCGGCGCTGATGGCGATCCTGATCGACGGCCAGTGGCACGACGAGCTCGACTACCTGAGCGGGGATGACGAGGGGCGTTTTCAGCGGCAGGAGAGCCGCTTTCGCGACCGCATCGAGACCGGTGGCCGCTTCGCGCCGGCGGCCGGCCGCTACCACCTCTACGTCTCGCTCGCCTGTCCGTGGGCCCACCGCACGCTGATCTACCGCAAGCTCAAGGGGCTGGAAGGGCTGATCGACGTCACCGTGGTCGACCCGCTGATGGGGCCGCGCAGCTGGCACTTCAGCGACGCGCCCGGCTGCCAGCCGGAGCCGCACTACGGCTTCGACTGGCTGTGGCAGCTCTATCTGAAGGCCGATCCGCACTTTACCGGGGTGCCGACGGTCCCGGTGCTGTGGGACCGCCATGAAGAGACGATCGTCAACAACGAGTCGAGCGAGATCATCCGCCTCTTCAACAGCGCCTTCGACACCGTCGGCGGCGACCCGACGGTCGACTTCTACCCCGCGCCGCTGCGGGCCACCATCGACGCACTCAACGCGCGCATCTACGAGCCGGTCAACAACGGCGTCTACAAGGCCGGTTTTGCCACCACGCAGGCGGCCTACGAGGAGGCGTTCGAGAGCCTCTTCGCTACCCTCGACTGGCTCGACGCCCACCTGGCTGACCACCGCTACCTCTGTGGCGACCGGCTGACCGAGGCCGACTGGCGCCTCTTCCCCACCCTGGTGCGCTTCGACGCCGTCTACTACTGCCACTTCAAGTGCAACCGCAACCGGCTCACCGACCTGCCCCACCTGTGGCGCTGGACGCGCGAGCTCTACCGACTCCCCGGCATCGCCGCGACGGTCGACTTCGACCAGATCAAGCGCCACTACTTCGGCAGCCACCGCCAGCTCAATCCGACCGGCATCGTGCCCAAGGGAGGGCCGAACCCGTTCGATGACGGACCGTGATGGCCGCAGCGGCCATCTTGCGTTAGAATCGTACCGTGAAGCCGTACATAACGTAAACCGCACATAACGAGGTGTGCCATGGAGACGGTTAGCGTCAACCAGTTCAGAGACAACCTGAAGCGCCTGGTCGAGGAGGCCGTCGATCGCCACGAGCCGCTCAAGGTCACCCGGCGTGCGGGGGCCTCCTTTGTCGTGGTTGGGGCCGAAGACTGGGAGCGTGAGCAGGAGACCCTGCATGTGCTGCAGAATTCGAGCCTGATGCGGCAGATTGCCGACGCCCTCCAGACCCATGCCCGTGGCCAGGGCTACACGCCAACCGATCAGCAGATGGATGAGATCACTGGTCTTTGAGGGGCGCACCTGGGAGGCGTACGAAAGGCTGCGCGAGCAGGACAAGCGGCTGCACAAGGCGCTGTGTCGCCTGCTTCAAGAGATGCTGCGCTCGGATGACCCGGCAGCCGGCCTGGGCAAGCCGGAGCCGCTCAAGCACAGCCTTTCCGGCTTGTGGTCGAGACGCCTGTCACAGAAAGATCGCCTGATCTACCGCTTCGATGAGCGGTCGATCTACATCTTCGCCATTGGCGGCCACTACGACCAGCACTGAGGACGACCGATCTGGCTACAGGGCGGCACGCACGCTGGCGATGACCGGGGCGGTGGCCGGCATCACGCCGCGCCAGCGTTGAAACGACTCGGCGGCCTGTTCGACCAGCATGCCGAGGCCGTCGGCGCGGCGCGTGGCGCCGTGCGTCTCGGCCCAGCGCAGGAAGGGGGTCGGTTCGCGCCCGTACATCAGGTCGTAGGTGCAGGCGCCGGGGGCGAGCAGGTTGTCCGGCAGCGGTGGCAGATCGCCGCTCAGGCTGGCGGCGGTGGCGTTGAGCACCAGATCGAATGGCATCCCGGCCAGGGCGTCGAAGCCACCGCCGTGGACCGGGCCCAGGTCGGTGAAGTCGTCGGCCAGTTGGGCCGCCTTGGCCGCCGTGCGGTTGGCGATGAAGAGGGTGGCCGGCTGCGCTGCCAGCAGGGGGGCGAGGATGCCGCGCGCGGCCCCGCCGGCGCCGAGCAGGGCGATGCGCCGGCCCGCCAGCGAGAGGCCGAGGTTGTCGACCAGGTCGCGCAGCAGGCCGATGCCATCGGTGTTGTCGCCCTCGATCGTGCCGTCGGCATGCAGCAGCAGGGTGTTGACCGCACGAGCACGCAGGGCGCGATCGCTGTGGCGGTCGGCCAGTTCGAACGCCTCCTCCTTGAACGGCACGGTGACGTTGAGCCCCTTGCCGCCGTCGGCACGAAAGCGTGCCACTGCCGCGGCGAAGTCGTGCGGCTCGACCAGGATCGCGCGGTAGTCGAGCGCCTCGCCGGTCTGCTCGGCAAAGAGCCGGTGGATCATCGGTGACCGGCTGTGGCCGATCGGATTGCCCATCACGGCGTAGTGGTCGAGTGGTGCGGATCGGGTCATGCGCCGAAGAGTGCCCTGAGGATGAAGAAGAAGAGGATCGAGAGGATCGCCCCGGCCGGCAGGGTGACGATCCACGACAGGAAGATGGAGCGTACCACACCCAGGTTGACGGCGGCGATACCGCGTGCGATGCCGACGCCAAGGACGGCGCCGACCAGGGTGTGGGTGGTCGAGATCGGCAGGCCGGTACCGGAGGCGAGCACCACGGTGCCGGCAGCGGCCAGGGTGGCGGCAAAGCCGCGGCTGGGGGTCAGCTCGGTGATGCTCGAGCCGACCGTGGCGATCACCTTGTGGCCGTAGGTCATCAGGCCAGCGACGATGCCGACGCCGCCGAGGATCAGGATCCACAGCGGCATCAGTGCGCGCTGATCGATCTCACCGCCACTGGTGACGATGCTGACCACCGCGGCGACCGGCCCGACCGCATTGGCCACGTCGTTGGAGCCGTGGGCAAAGGCCATGGCGCAGGCGGTGAAGATCATCAGCACGCCGAAGATGCGCTCGACCCGGGCAAAGGAGAAGCTGCGCTCGGCGTTCGGGTCGGGCTCGATGCGCCGGATCATGGCGATACCGATGATCGCCGAGAGGGCGCCGAAGAAGGTGGCCAGCAGGTAGGACTGCGCCGTGCTCAGATCGAGTCCGACGTGGGTCAGCCCCTTGAGCAGCGTGACCAGGGCGATGACAAAGCCGACCAGGAAGATATAGAACGGCACGTAGCGGCGTGCGTACTTCTCCGGGTCGGGGGTGTTGAAGATCAGCCACTGCACACTGAAGAAGAGCGCCATGGCGATCGAACCGGCCAGCACCGGGGAGACGACCCAGCTCATGGCGATGAAGCCGACCTTGCCCCACTGGACGAATTCGACCCCGACGCCGATGGCGGCAAAGCCGACGATGGCGCCGATGATCGAATGGGTGGTGGAGACCGGCCAGCCGAAGTAGGAGGCGACCAGCAGCCAGCAGCCGGCGGCGAGCAGCGAGGCGAGCATACCGTAGACCAGCAGGTGGGGGGTGTCGGTGAAGAGGGCAGCATCGACCATGCCGCTGCGCACCGTGGCGGTGACGGCGCCACCGGCCAGGAAGGCGCCGGCGAACTCGAAGATGGCGGCGATGATGATCGCCTGCTTGATGGTGATCGCGCGTGAACCGACCGAGGTGGCCATGGCGTTGGCCACGTCGTTGGCGCCGATGCCCCACGCCATGAAGAGGCCGAAGACGATGGCGAGCAGGATCAGGATGGCGGCAAATTCGAATTCCATGTCGAGGGCTCCGCGGACTTATTGGGCCAGGGCGATCTGCAGGCGGCTGCCGACGCGCTGGGCGCGGTCGGCCATCTCGCCGATCCAGTCGATGACGCGGTAGAGGAAGATCACATCGACCGGCCACAGCTCACGCTCGATGGCAAAGAGGCCGCTGCGCAGAACCACCTCGAAGCGGTCGGCCTCCGACTCGAGCTGGTCGAGCCGTTCCAGCATGCGTTCGACCAGCTCGACCTCGCGACCACGGAAACCGGTATCGAGCAGTTCGTCCAGCTCGTCGACGGCGCGCTGCGCCTGGGCCACCGTCTCCACGGCACGGTTGACGAATTCAAGCAGGGCGTCCTGCAGTGACGGGGGTACGGCGAGACGGCGGCCGATGACCAGGCCGGCGATGTCCTTGGCCTTGTTGGCGACCTTGTCCTGCATGGTCAGCACCTCGAGCAGATCGCGCCGGCCGACGGCCAGAAAGAGGCGCCCCTTGGGCAGGCTCTGGCGCAGCTGCTTCTTCAGCCGGTCGGCGTCGCGCTCCAGGCCGGCGATCTGCTGCTGCTGCCGGCTGGCTTCGTCCCAGTTGCCTTGGCAGACGGCGCTGAAGAAATCAGGCAACACGCTGACGCACGCCAGAACGGCGTGCATGTGCTGTTGCAGGGGGCTGATCGGCGATTTGCCGAAGACCTTGCTGAAGTAGCTTTCGGGGGGCATGGTGCAGTGCTCGGCTGTAACAAAAGTGTCACGCAATTGTAACACTGCACAGGCGAAGATGCGCCTGCCCGGCAGGGGATCACTGCTCGTTAGTGTCATTTAACATTAGTTCGCTTGATAATTAAGCTTGTCCGATAGGCGGGCGATGGATGAGATGATCTCATCCGCAGTACGGTGCCATACAAAGGGCTTTGGATCGGCATTATGTATCTCCAGATACTCCTTGATCGAGTCCTCGAGTTGCTTGGCGCTGGTATGTGAGCCTCGCTTGATCCATCGCTGACTCAACTGACTGAAGAAGCGTTCGACCAGGTTGAGCCAGGATGCGGAGGTTGGCGTGAAATGCAGCTTGAAGCGTGGATGCTCCGCCAGCCATCCCCGAACCTTCTCGGTCTTGTGTGTGCCGTAGTTGTCGAGCACCAGGTGAACATCCAGATCGTTGGGCACCTCTTTGTCGATCGCGCGCAAAAAGCTGAGGAACTCTAAAGCGCGATGGCGACGGTAGAGTCGTCCGATCACCTGACCGGTCGCTACATCGAGCGCAGCAAAGAGTGTGGTCGTACCGTGGCGAACATAATCGTGGGTCCGGGTCTCGGCATGGCCAAAGCTCAGCGGAAGGGCAGGCTGCGTTCGGTTGAGCGCCTGAATCTGACTCTTTTCGTCGACCGCAAGGACCATGGCCCGATCTGGTGGGGCCATGTATAGCCCCACGATATCGTGGACCTTGTCGATAAAGTGCGGGTCGGTAGAGAGCTTGAAGGTCTCAAGCCGATGCGGCTTGAGACCAAAGGCGCGCCAGATACGACTGATCGCCATCGCATTCAGGCCAGTTTCATTGGCCATCAGCGTTGTTGACCAGTGGGTGGCATTCTTGGGCTTTTCCCTCAGTGTCTTTTCGATCACCTGCGCCACCTTCTCATCATCGATGGTTCTGGGTCGTCCCGAGCGTGGCGCATCTGTCAGGCCGGCAAGCCGGTATTGCGAAAAGCGCTGGCGCCACTTGGAAACCGTCTGAGCCGTTACCCGGTGACGTACTGCAATCTCTCGCCCAGAAAGACCTGCGGCGCAGTCCAGTATCAGCTCCGCGCGCAGCTTCTCCGCCGCTGGTGTCTTGTGCCGGCGCACCCACTGCTCTAGTTCAGCGCGCTCAGATTCAGACAGTTCAAGCTTGATCGGCTTGCGGCCACGTTGCGCCATGATTCCAACCTCGTATTGAGCGTGAAACACAGCTTGTATTATACTACGGATTAATGTTAAATGACACTAGGGAAACGTTGATCAATTGACGGATATCCGGCCCCAGATTTTTTAATTGAGAATTTTTATCATCTATCCGTCGTTTTTGATCATATTTTGCCCATTATGGCTGCTTT
>SKWO01000011.1 GCA_007128895.1 Gammaproteobacteria bacterium | reverse complement strand
GAACCGTAGGCCCGATAAGGCCCAAGGCCGCATCGGGCGAAGTAATGAAAGCCATGCCGCCTATTCATAGGGCCGGGTTAATCAATGGGTGAGCCTACAACCCGCTCTTGATCTCGCCGATCTGTGGCAGGGGTGGGCGGTCGCCGGCGGCGACGGCGCGTAGCCAGGCGATCTCCAGGGCCCAGCCTTCAGGGCCGGCCGGGGTCTCCAGGAACATCGGTACGTCGCGGGTGCGCGGGTCGGTGACCAGGCGGATGAAGGCGTCGGGGCCGATCTCGCCGCGGCCGAGCAGGGCGTGGCGGTCCTTGCGGGAATCGAACGGCGCCTTGGAGTCGTTGACGTGGAAGGCGGCCAGTCGGTCGAGGCCGAGGGTGCGTTCGAAGGTCTCCAGCATCGTCTCCCAGCCGGCCTCGGTGTGCAGGGCGTAGCCGGCGGCGAAGGCGTGGGCGGTGTCGAGGCAGACGGCAAAGCGCTCCGGCTGGCGCACCTGCTCGATGATCGCGGCCAGCTCCTCGAAGGTGCGGCCGAGCGTGGTGCCCTGTCCGGCCACGTTCTCCAGTACCAGGGTGACGTCGGTCGCCTCGGGGTGTGCGTCACAGAGCAGGTCGAGCGTCTGCGCAATGCGGGCGATGCCGGCCTCGCGGCCGCTGTCGAGGTGGGCGCCGGGGTGGAAGTTGTAGAGCTCGATCCCCAGCCGATGGCAGCGCCCCAGTTCATCGACCATGTTGGCCAGCGAGCGGTCGCGCTTGTCCGCTTCCGGTGCCGCCGGGTTGACCAGATAGGAGCCGTGGCTCATCACGGTGGTGATGCCGCTGTCACGCCGTGCGCGGCGAAAGGCGTCGACCTCGGTCTCGGTGACCGCCTTGGCGTTCCAGGTACGCTGGTTGCGGGTGAAGAGCTGGATGCAGTCGCAGCCGATCTCGCGGCCGCGAGGCGGGGCCTGCTCCACTCCGCCGGCCGCGGAGACGTGGGCGCCGAGTTGCATGGGGGGCTCCTTTGAAAACGACGCATTATAACGTCGTGTGGCCGGCATAACTGGTAAACTGTTGCGGATGAGTTCCGCGATCGATCTGCACACCCACTCCACCGCATCCGACGGCACCCTCACGCCGGGAGCGTTGGTCGAGCTGGCCGCCGCACGCGGGGTCGAGGTGCTGGCGTTGACCGACCACGACCTGACCGACGGCCTCGACGAGGCGCAACAGGCGGCGCTTCGCTGTGGTATCCGCCTGGTGCCGGGGGTGGAGATCTCGGTCAGCTGGCGCGGCGGGCAGACGGTCCATGTGGTCGGGCTGGGGATCGATCCGACCCATCCGGAGCTGCGCGCCGGCCTGGCCCGGCTGCGTGACTATCGCGACTGGCGGGCGGGCGAGATTGCCCGGCGGCTGGAGAAGGCCGGTATCCCCGGTGCGCTGGAGGGGGCGCGACGCCACGCCCGCGGCGGCATTGTCGGGCGCATGCACTTTGGCCGTTTCCTGATCGAGAGTGGCCGGGCGCGTGACATGCGCGCGGTCTTTCGCCGCTTTCTGGTGCGCAACCGGCCGGGTTACGTGGCCGGTGACTGGGCCGCACTGGACGAGGCGGTCGGCTGGATTCGCGCGGCGGGCGGGGTGGCGGTGCTGGCCCACCCGTTTCGCTACCGCCTCACGGCCACGCGACTGCGTGAGCTGATCGACGCCTTCCGCAGCAGCGGCGGGGCGGCGATCGAGGTCGTCTCCGGCCACCAACAGCCGTCGGAGACGGCGATGGGGGCCGAGCTGGCCGAGCGCTATGCGCTGTACGCCTCGCGCGGCTCCGACTACCATGGACCCAGCGAGAGCGGGCCGGAGCCGGGGCAGGTCGCCCCGCTGCCGCCGCGCTGTCGCCCGGTGACCGAACTGCTGAACGGCTGAACACGCAAGCGAGACGAGACATCATGGCCCGCCACCTCTCCATCCATCCCGACGACCCCCAGCCGCGCCTGGTCAGCCAGGCAGTCGAGGCGCTGCGTGGTGGCGCCGTGGTGGTCTACCCCACCGACTCCGGCTACGCGCTGGGCTGTCAGCTCGACGACAAGACGGCGATGGAGCGCATCCGCGACATCCGTCAGGTCGACAAGCACCACAACTTTACCCTGGTCTGCCGCGACCTCTCCGAGCTGGGCAGCTACGCCAAGGTCAACAACACCGTCTTTCGCCTGCTCAAGTCGCTCACCCCCGGCGCCTACACCTTCATTCTGGCGGCCACCGGCGAGGTGCCGCGCCGCCTGCAGCATCCCAAGCGCAAGACCATCGGGCTGCGTGTGCCGGACAACCGCATCGCGCTGGCGCTGCTCGAAGGGCTGGGCGAGCCGCTGATGAGCTCGACCCTGATCCTGCCTGGCGAACAGCTGCCGATGACCGATCCCTGGGAGATCGTCGAGGTACTTGGCCATGCGGTCGATCTGGTCATCGACGGCGGTTTCTGCGGCATGGAACCGACCACGGTGATCGACCTGGTCGACGGCACACCGGTGCTGGTGCGCAAGGGGCTTGGCGACCTGGGCGCGGCCGGGCTGGAGGAGGTTGAGCCATGATGGGCGAGCTGACCCTGCTGCAGAAGATCGCCGTCTGGGCCATGCCGGTGATCTTCGCCATTACCGTGCATGAGGTTGCCCACGGCTGGATGGCGCGCCGTCTGGGCGACCCGACCGCGATGATGCTCGGCCGGCTGACCCTGAACCCGGTCAAGCATGTCGATCCGATCGGCACCCTGCTGGTGCCGGGGGTGCTGCTGGTGCTCGGTGGCTTCATCTTCGGCTGGGCCAAGCCGGTGCCGGTCACTTGGCAGAACCTCAAGAACCCGCGCCGCGACATGATTCTGGTGGCCGCCGCCGGCCCCGCCTCCAACCTGCTCATGGCGCTGCTCTGGGCGCTGGTGATGAAGGTCGGCTTCAGCCTTGCCGCCACCCTGCCGGCCATCGGCATGCCGCTGATCTACATGGGCGGTGCCGGCATCTTCATCAACCTGATCCTGATGGTGCTGAACCTGCTGCCGATGCCGCCGCTGGATGGCGGGCGCATCGTCTCCGGCCTGCTGCCGCCGCGCCTCTCCTGGCAGTTCGACCGGATCGAGCCGTTCGGCTTCATCATCCTGCTGGCGCTGCTCTTCACCGGACTGCTCGGTGCCGTCATCGGCCCGCCGATCTTTGGCCTGCAGCACCTGATCTACATGACCTTTGGGCTATAGCGACTCCTGACATGACTTCGACCCGCCACAACCCACGCATCCTCTCTGGCATGCGCCCGACCGGGGCGCTCCACCTCGGCCACTACCACGGTGTGCTGAAGAACTGGATCCAGTTGCAGCACGAATACGAGTGCTTCTTCTTCGTCGCCGACTGGCATGCGCTGACGACTGAGTACGAAAACACCGGCCGCATCGCCGACCACGCGCTGGAGATGGTGATCGACTGGCTCGCCGCCGGGGTCAACCCCAGCTACGCCCACCTCTTCATCCAGTCGCGCATGAGCGAGCACGCCGAACTCCACCTGCTGCTCTCGATGATGACGCCGCTGCCGTGGCTGGAGCGGGTGCCGACCTACAAGGATCAGCAGGAGAAGCTGCGCGACCGCGATCTGGCCACCTACGGCTTCCTCGGCTACCCGCTGCTGCAGAGCGCCGACATCCTGCTCTACCGTGCCGGCCATGTGCCGGTGGGCGAGGATCAGGTGCCGCATGTCGAGCTGACCCGCGAGGTCGCGCGGCGCTTCAACCACCTCTACGGGCGCGAGCCTGACTTCGTCGAGCGGGCTGAAGCGGCCCAGCGCAAGATGGGCAAGAAGAACGCCAAGCTCTATGCCGAGCTGCGCAAGCGCTTTCAGGAGCAGGGCGACGGCGAGGCGCTGGCGACCGCGCGGGCGCTGCTCGACAGCCAGCAGAACCTCGCCCTGGGCGACCGCGAGCGGCTGCACGCCCACCTCGACGGCGGCGGCAAGGAGATCCTGCTCGAGCCGCAGCCGCTGTTGACCCCGGCCTCGAAGATGCCGGGACTGGATGGCCAGAAGATGTCCAAATCGTACGGCAACACCATCACCCTGCGCGAGGAGGCGGACGAGATCGAGCGCAAGCTGCGCACCATGCCGACCGATCCGGCGCGGGTGCGGCG
>SKWO01000033.1 GCA_007128895.1 Gammaproteobacteria bacterium | reverse complement strand
GTCCACCCTTGCCCGTAGCAGCGGCGCCGGCCACTTTGGCGCCCCCGGGTCGGCCCCCGCCGTGGAGCCTCTCCAGTCGGCGGATGCCCCTCGGGATCCCCCTTCCGTGACGCGGGTCGGGCTCTTTGTCGATCGTGATGCCGATACGGTTCGGCAAACGATAGCGGCCGTCGGCCTTGAGCTGCTCCAGTTTCACGGAGAGGAGCCTGCCGACTACTGCCGTGCCTTCGATCGCCCTTATCTCAAGGCGGTGCGGGTACGCGAGAACACCGAATGGGCGGTCTGTGAGGCCACCTATGCCGATGCCATCGGCCTGCTGGCCGATACTTACCTTCCTGGGGTCGCCGGCGGCACAGGGCAGTGCTTTGACTGGCGCCTCTTGCCACTGCGAAGGCACCTGCCATTGGTGCTGGCCGGGGGACTGAACGCCAACAACGTCGCTGAAGCGATCCGCCTGATCAAGCCGTGGGCGGTCGATGTCAGTGGGGGTGTCGAGTCGGCTCCGGGGCACAAGGCACCTCGGGCATTGAATGATTTTGTCGCAGCCGTTCAGGCTGCCGACCTTGCATGATCAGGAGTTTAAGGCATGACAGCCACAACGCTACCGGATGAGCGTGGACACTTCGGCCCCTATGGCGGCTGCTTCGTCTCCGAGACGTTGATGGAGCCGCTGGAGGAGTTGCGCCAGGCCTATCAGCGCTATCTGAATGATCCCGATTTTCTGGCCGAGTTCGAGGCCGATCTGGCCACCTACGTTGGTCGACCCTCTCCCCTCTATCTGGCCGAGCGCTGGAGTCGCCGACAGGGTGGGGCGCGCATCTGGCTCAAGCGTGAAGACCTTAACCACACCGGTGCACACAAGATCAATAACACCATCGGCCAGGCCCTGCTGGCCAAGCGGATGGGCAAGCGGCGCATCATCGCCGAGACCGGCGCCGGCCAGCACGGCGTGGCCACGGCCACGGTGGCGGCCCGGCTCGGCCTCGAGTGTGTCGTCTACATGGGGGCTGATGACGTCAAGCGCCAGGCCCCGAATGTCTACCGCATGAAGCTGCTGGGCGCAACCGTGGTGCCGGTCGAGTCGGGCTCGCGCACCCTCAAGGATGCGCTCAACGAGGCGATGCGCGACTGGGTCACCCATGTCGACGATACCTTCTACATCATCGGCACCGTGGCCGGGCCACATCCGTATCCGGCAATGGTGCGTGACTTTCAGTCGGTCATCGGGCGCGAGGCGCGTGAGCAAATTCTGGCGGCCGAGGGCCGTCTGCCCGACGCCTTGGTGGCCTGTGTCGGTGGTGGGTCCAACGCGATGGGGCTCTTCTATCCCTTCCTCGACGACAGTGCGGTCGCCCTCTACGGGGTCGAGGCGGCCGGTGACGGTCTCGAGACCGGACGCCACGCTGCACCGCTCTGCGCCGGTCGTCCCGGCGTGCTGCACGGCAACCGCACCTATCTGATGGAGGACGACGCCGGCCAGATCATCGAGACCCATTCAATCTCTGCCGGGCTCGATTACCCTGGGGTCGGGCCCGAGCATGCCTGGCTCAAGGACAGTGGTCGCGCCCAGTACGTCGCTGTGACCGACGACGAAGCACTGGCCGCCTTCCACGATGTGACCCGTACTGAGGGCATCATCCCGGCGTTGGAGTCGAGCCACGCGCTGGCGTATGCCAATAAGCTCGCGCCACAACTGGGCGAGGACAAGATCATCGTGGTCAACCTCTCCGGCCGTGGCGACAAGGACATCGGTACGGTCGCCGAGCGTGACGGCATTCGCCTCTTTTGACGGAACCCGCCATGAGCCAACGAATCGATACCACCTTTTCCGGTCTGCGTACCGAGCGACGCAGCGCCCTGATTACCTTCATCACCGCCGGTGATCCCGAACCAGCTGTCACCGTGCCGTTGATGCACGCCTTGGCCGAGGCCGGCGCCGATATCATCGAGCTCGGCGTTCCTTTCTCCGACCCGATGGCCGACGGGCCGGTCATTCAGCGCGCCAGCGAGCGCGCCCTGCGCCATGGTACTCGGCTGGCCGATGTGCTGGCGATGGTACGCACCTTCCGCGAGCAGGACAGCCGTACCCCGGTCGTGCTGATGGGGTACCTCAATCCGATCGAGGTCATCGGCTATGAGCACTTTGCCCGTGAAGCGGCCGAGGCCGGCGTGGATGGTGTGCTGACGGTCGATCTGCCGCCGGAGGAGGGGGGCGAACTGGTCGAGGCGTTGCGTCAGCACGGGGTCGCACCGATCCACCTGCTGGCACCGACCACCACCGAGGCGCGCATGGCACGCATCCTGGAACGGGCGGGCGGCTTTGTCTACTACGTCTCGATCAAGGGGGTGACCGGCGGGGCCGAGGCCGACCTGAGTGAGGCGGCGGACAAGATTGCCGCGATTCGTCGCCACACGGGCTTGCCGGTGGGGATCGGTTTCGGCATCCGCGATGCCGAGTCGGCGCGCCGTTTTGCCGCCATCAGCGACGCCGTGATTGTCGGTAGCGCGCTGGTCACGCAGGTGGAGGCGCTGGCCGATGAACCGCAGAAGATTCCGGCGGCTGTGGCGGCACGGGTTGCCGAGATGGCCCAGGCGCTGCGTCAAGCCGGAGGTGGCGCATGAACTGGTTTTCCAAGCTGCTGCCCAGCCGTATTCGCACCCAGGGGGGCGACAAGAAGGCGGTTCCCGAGGGGCTGTGGGAGAAGTGCGGCAGTTGTGGTGCCGTGCTCTACCGAGCCGATCTGGAACGCAACCAGCGGGTCTGCCCAAAGTGCCAGTTCCACATGCGTATTGGCGCGCGCCAGCGGCTGGACGGTTTTCTCGATCCCGACGGGCGCGAGGAGCTGGGTGGCGAGATCACGCCGCACGACTTCCTCAAGTTTCGTGACAGCCAGAAGTATCGTGATCGACTGACCCAGGCGCAAAAAAAGACCGATGAGAGCGATGCACTGATCGTCATGGCCGGTCGCGTCGAAGGGGTGCCGGTGGTGGCCTGTGCCTTCGAGTTTGCCTTCATGGGAGGCTCGATGGGCTCGGTGGTCGGTGAACGCTTCGTCCGTGCCGCCGACCACGCTGCCACCCACGGCATGCCTCTGATCTGCTTTTCTGCCAGCGGTGGCGCGCGTATGCAGGAGGCGCTCTTCTCGTTGATGCAGATGGCCAAGACCAGTGCCGCCATCGCCCGACTACGCCGCAAGGGCATTCCGTTCATCTCGGTGCTCACGGATCCGACCATGGGCGGCGTCTCAGCCAGTCTTGCCATGCTGGGCGATCTCAATATTGCCGAGCCCGGTGCGCTGATCGGCTTCGCTGGGCCTCGGGTGATCGAACAGACGGTGCGCGAGACCTTGCCTGAGGGATTCCAGCGCAGTGAGTTTCTGCTCGAACATGGCGCCATCGATGCCATCATCGACCGGCGCGAACTGCGCCAGCGGCTGGCCAGCCTGCTCAGTATTCTGCTCCACCGACGCCACCATGCCCCCGTGGCACCAAGCTTGGAGTCACCTGCCTGATGCCGACTTTCGGCCATTCGCACGAGTGGCTGGCGTGGCTCGAAACGCTCCATCCTGCGGTCATGGAGCTCGGTCTGGATCGGGTGGGTTCGGTCGCTCGGCGCATGGGGCTGGCGGCCAAGCTGCCCTTTCCCGTGATCAGTGTGGCCGGCACCAACGGCAAGGGCTCGACAGTGGCGATGCTGGAGGCGATCTACCGGGCTGCCGGCTACCGCACCGGTGCCTATACCTCACCCCACATCTACCGCTTCAACGAGCGCATTCGGCTGGATGGGGGCGATATCCATGAAGCGGCCTTGCTCGCGGCGCTGCAACGTGTGGAAGCCGCACGCGACGGCGTCACGCTTACCTGGTTTGAATACACCACGCTGGCGGCGATTGCCGCCATGATCACGGCCGAGGTAGAGGTCGGCCTGCTTGAAGTGGGGCTGGGTGGACGGCTCGATGCCGTCAACCTCTTCGATGCCGACTGCGCGCTGCTCACCACGGTCGATCTCGACCACCAGGCCTGGCTGGGAGAGACTCGCGAGGCCATTGGTCGTGAAAAGGCAGGTATCTTCAGAGCCGATGCCCCGGCCATCTGTGCCGAGCGCGATCTACCAGCCAGCGTGGTCGAACAGGCCCGCTGCAGCGGTGCCCACCTGTACCGTATCGGCCACGATTTCGATGTGGTCTTACCCTGCGGAGAGGGGTGGCTATGGCAGGGGCGGGCTGGAGAGCGTCTTGAGCTGCCGCTACCGGCGCTGGCCGGCCGCTTCCAGCTCGATAATGCTGCCGGTGCGGTGGCGGCAGTGCAGGCATTGGGTGGCTGCTTACCGGTCGATCACCAAGCACTCGCCGCCGGGATGACCCGTGTGCACCTCCCTGGGCGCTTTCAACGCCTCTCCGAACGGCCCGAGCTGGTGGTCGATGTGGCGCACAACCGGCAGTCGGCACGGGCACTGGCTGAGATGTTGCACCAGCACCCGGTCAACGGGCGCACTTGGGCCGTTTTTGCCGCGCTGGCCGACAAGGAGATCGAAGCCGTCGCCGCGTCACTGGGAGCGGCGGTGGACGGTTGGTTTGTCGCCGGTCTGTCGGTCCCGCGTGGGCAGGGCGGTGCCGAAACAGCCGAACGGCTACGCCACGGGTTGCCTGCGGATGCCCGGGTCGAAGTGGCCGAGAGCGTGGCTCTGGCATTGCAAAGGGCGCGGGCGGTGGCCTCCGTAGACGACCGTATCGTCGTCTTTGGCTCCTTTCATACGCTGGCAGCGATTGAATCGGAAACGTATAATGGAAAAAATGAGCCAGGATAACAGACTGAAACAGCGGTTGACCGGGGCCGTCGTGCTGCTGGCGCTGGCCGTGATTCTCCTGCCACTGCTCTTCAGCGGTGGGCCCAAGGAGGTCAACGAGATGCCGCGCAACGTGCCGCCACGGCCCGGGCTGGATGCCGGTTCTGCCCTGGTTCGGCTGGACGAGGCGCCGGAACGTGTTGAGTCGCTGCAGAGCGAAACGCCCCCTCCGGTCAGTGCGCCCCCTGATGAACCCGAATCGGCACCGGCTCCACAGCCCGTCCCCGAGCCTGAACCGGCGCCCACCCCTGCGCCGCCAGCGCCTACCGCACCGACGCCGGCCCCTCCTGCGCCAGCGGCACAAACGGCCCCCAGCTTTCCACCACCTCCACAGATGGAAGGGTTTATCGTCCAGTTGGGCAGCTTCCGTCAGGAGAGCAATGCCGCCAATCTGGTACGCCAGGTCGAGCAACACGGCTATCCGGTCTTCGTGACCGAGAGTGGCACGACAGCAGAGACTCGCGCCCTGCGAGTACGTGTCGGCCCGCGGCCGAGCGTTGCCGAGGCACAGCAACTGCGGGATGAATTGCAGCAGCGGCTGAACATCCGCGGTATCGTGCTGCCTTACCAGCCCTGAGATGGCCCGCTTGCCTCGCCCCCGCGCCGGAGTTCGATCGCTGGCCGCTCTGATCGCTCTGCTGCTGGCCACACCGCTGGTGGCCGAGGATGAGTCCTTTGATCCACCTCCCCGGCGCTCGCTGGATGAGACCTGTCTGCTGATCTCGGAGCGGCTGGCCAGTGTGCGACTGCCCGATTGCCGGGACGGTGGCCTGCGCTACTCGGGGGCCTGGTCCAATCTGGGGACGCCGATCCTCTACAAGGAGTATCCGCCTCTGCCGGGGCGAGAGCCGCAGGGGAGGGTGCTGCTCTTTGGCGGCATCCACGGCGACGAGTACTCCTCGATCAGCATCGTCTTTCACTGGATGCGCATCCTCAACGAGCATCACTCCGGCCGTTTTCACTGGCTGGTCGTGCCGTTGCTCAATCCAGATGGCTTGCTGCGCAGTCGACCGACGCGAACCAATGAGCGCGGTATCGATCTGAATCGTAACTTTCCCTCGGCTCAGTGGCGAGAAGAGGGGTATCGACGCTGGGTTGAACGGACCGGCAAGCGGCCCCGCTACTTTCCGGGCCATGAGCCACTGAGCGAGCCGGAGACGCGTTGGTTGACGGCCATCATTCGCGGCTTTCAGCCCGATGCGATCATCTCGGTGCATGCCCCACTCGGTCTGGTCGATTACGACGGTCCCGGTGAGCCACCTGCATCTCTCGGCAGTCTTCGGCTGAGGCGGCTAGGTAACTTTCCCGGTACGTTGGGACACTTTGCCGGTGTAGACTATGGTATTCCGGTCGTGACGATTGAACTGGAGTCGGCCGGTCGGATGCCGGCGCCGGGCGAGGTGACGGCGATCTGGACCGACATGGTACGCTGGTTGGGCACAAGCGTACCGTTTGAGCGTAGCGAAGAGCGGATGACCGATATGGCGGGTGATGGGATCAGCGATCCCGCCACACCCCGGGACCCTCGTAGATGATGCGCCACTGACCATCGGCCTCGCGTTGCCAGTACTGGCGCTTGCGGCTGGTGGAATTGAAGTTGCTGCTCCGGTAGGCCTGCACAAAGGTGGCTACCACCAGATCGCGCTCTCCCGGATAGGCAAACAGGCTGAGATCGGAGAGTTCAACGTTGATGTAGCGCTTGGCCGCATTGACCCGCCGCTTGTGGCTGCTCCAGGCAGCATGGTCCTGACCATAGGCGCTGAAGGTGGGCGAGTAGTGGGCGAGGTAGCGATCCGCGTCCAGGCTCTCCCAATCCGTGATCCATTGATCGATCACGCTGCGCAGTTCCTGCCGCTGAGTCTCCACGAGCTGGGGGTCGACCCAATCGATCCGCTCGGAGATGATCACCGGGGTATGGCCAACCTGGATGAATTCGGCCAGTGCCTCGATATCCCGGTCGTACATGGTGATGCAGCCGTCGCTGTCCTGCGGTGGGCGGCTGAAATTGCCGTCCGGGTTACCGTGCAGCCAGATCCCGAAACCGGTGCGTCCAAGGTGCCGATCCCACTCGTTGGGGTAGTTGATCGGGAAGGCGCCCCAGCCGTAGAGGGGCGGCAGTCGTGAGCCCGGGATGTGGCTGAGTACGAAATAGACACCGATCGGCGTGCGCTGGTCGCCCTCGACCTCCTTGAGCATGCCGTTGCGTCCACCGGAGACGTAGCTGTTCTCCATCAGGACAGCACGGCCACCCTCGTTGCGCAGCAGGTAGAGCCGTGCCCGCTCCTGGTCAACAACGATGGCGTTCCTTTGATTATCGCTTAATTCAAGAAGATAGGGTGGAATCTTGCCATTTGGCGGAGGTGCGGCGTGGTGCGTCCAGCGGCGTAGCGCCTCGTCACGCAGATCGGCGACGACACTGGCTTCGCCATTGGCGCCGCCAAAACCCTTGACCACGCCAGAGCGCGCCAGCATCAGGTCGGCATAGACCAGCTGCGCCAAGCGGAAGGTGGGGTTGCGCTCGATCAGCTGCTCCAACTGGACCATCGCTTCATCCCAGCGCTGTTCGCGGATGCCGTCCAGGGCATCGATCAGCTGTTGCTCATAGGTGCGCGACGCCATCAGGGGCGAGTCGTCGATCGGCTCGATCGGATGAACATGCGCCTGTGCCACCGATGTCAGCACGACCATGGGCAACAGAATCGATAGCAAGGGCCGCAAGGAGGGCATGTCGGGGTTACCTGATCTGCTCGACAACGATCTGCCAGCCGGCGTCGCCACGGGTCAGCAGCAGGGATTTGCGCTCATTGCTGCTGAAGGTGTTTGAACGGTAGCGTTGCAGAAAGTCGGCGCGGGCGAGCGTGGGGCTGAAGAGTTCGATCTCCAGACCCTCAGGGATGACCTCGATAAAGGCCGGGGCCTCGATACGCAGGCGGCGCAGAGCCTCCCAGTCTCGGCGTGAGGCACCATCCGGCGGGATGAAGGCGGCGGCGTAGCGGGCCAGATAAGCATCGACCTGTTGCCGGCTCCACGCCGTGGCCCAGGCCTGAACGGCCGTAGCGACTTCGGCGCGCGCCACCGAGGGGTCAAAGGGTGTCTCAACCGGCTCGCTCGGAGTAGGCGGCACAGGCGCCGCAGGCAGAGGCGCTGGCGCGGCGACAATGATTGGGGGGGCGCTCGCTGTATCGGCCTGTTTGATCAGTGCCAGCTCCAGAGCGGGGCGTGAACGGTTGCCAGGGTTGCGCTCCTCCAGCACCTGAGCATAGGCCTCACTGGCCAGTGCGGCAAAGAGTCGGTTGAGGTTGGCGTGGGCCTGGGCGTAGGCCGGATGGCTGTTGAGTGCTCCCAGCAGAGACTCACGGGCGGCCTCGAGCTGCCCGGCGGCGGCTTGCAGTACCGCCAGGTTGTTGTACGCCTCGGGGCGTTCCGGGTGGCGGTCGATCAGCTGGCGGTAGCGGTTCATCGCCTCGCCCGTCTGGCCATTGCCGGCCAGTGCCAGTGCTTGCAGCAATTGGCCGCGATAGTCGTCAGGGTGGCCGGCAAGATGGCGCTCGATGACGCCGCTGGCGGCCGTATAGCGGCCGATTTCGATCAGCCGTTGTGCCTCATCCAGCGGAGACGAGGCCAGAGCTAGTGCCGGCAGCAGGAAGGCGAGGGCGGCAAGGCCGTGATGCAGTTTCGGCATGGTTTCAGATCCGTAGTCCGCCGAGCCGTTTGCTGACCCGCTTGCCTTGCCAGCGCGCCCCAAGGGCAAAGCCACCCAGGATCAGGGCGAGCGGTGCCAGCGCGATGGTGTACCAAAAGGCGGCGATCTGAGCCAGCAGGCCGTCGCTCTCTTCCTGCGCCTCATCGCGCTCACCGTCTTGTGGCCCCAGCTGAGCCTCGGCGTCAATCAGGTTGCGCCGCAGTTCCGAGACCATGTCACGCAGAGCATTCTTTTCGCTTTCCATACTGCTGATCTGACTCTCCAGATGGTGAATTCGTTCACGCAAGGTGTCACGTTCGTTGGTGACGGTCTGCAGGCGGTAGCGAACCGGCTCTTCGCGAGAGACATGGGCATCACTGACCCAGCCTTCGAGCCCCTCTTCGGTAGTAACGTGGACAAAGCCGTCACGTTGGCCGTGCAACTGCAGCCGCATTTCGGAGGTGACGACACCCAAGACCTCGGAGCGCAGACTGGGCTCGGCACGCAGATTGACACGCTGGCGATCGTCCACATAGACGAACTCCTCGGCCACGACGCTGCTGCCGATAATGAGAGCGCACAATAGTAAAAGCGTGCGGGAGCAGAGCATTCCTGATTGGAGTCTGAGTTGGCGGTTCATCTTGGCAATCTTAACTGATGAACGCGCGTTTGTCAGGCGTCAGATCGGCCGATGGAATGGTCGTCGATGCGTGGCGACAGGGGCGATTAGCTGGTAGAATTTTTCGTTTCTGTTACGGCTGGTTGTCCACGCCCTCCTGAGATGAACTGGTTCGATTTCGCCATTCTTGCTGTCATTGGTCTCTCTACGCTGATCGGTATCTGGCGTGGCTTCGTGCGCGAGGCGCTCTCCCTGGGTGGCTGGGTCCTGGCCTTCTGGCTGGCCTTTACCTTCTCCGCTGCGCTGTCGGAGTGGATGGCGGGCCATATCGGCGATGCCACCCTGCGCTATGTCATCGCCTTTGCTGTCATCCTGGTGGTGGTGCTGATCCTTGCCGGGGTGCTCACCGCGCTCATCGGTACGCTGGTCGACGCCACCGGCCTCAAAGGTACCGATCGCTCCATCGGGTTGATCTTCGGTGCGGCCCGTGGCGCACTGCTGGTAGCGATCGTGGTCCTACTGGCCAGTCTGACCACCATCCCCCAGGAGGCGTGGTGGCAATCATCACGCCTCGTCGGGCCGTTCACCGAGATGGCCGCCTGGCTCCATCAGTGGTTGCCTGACGAACTGGCCGGACAGCTCAACCTCGACACGGCGCTGCCCGCGCCGCCCCTCGAGCACCCCCCCCTTTCGCAGGAGGAGTAGTAGACCATGTGTGGAATCATTGGCATTGTCGGCACCAGTCCGGTCAACCAGGCGTTGTACGATGGTCTGACGGTGCTTCAGCACCGCGGGCAGGACGCCGCAGGGATCATGACCTGTGACGGGGGGCGGCTCTTCATGCGCAAGGAGAACGGGCTGGTGCGGGATGTCTTCGACGCCCAGCACATGATCGGTCTGCGCGGTAACATGGGCATTGGCCATGTCCGCTATCCCACGGCCGGTTGCTCCTCGGCTGCCGAGGCGCAGCCCTTCTATGTCAATTCACCGTATGGGATCTCGTTGGCCCACAACGGCAACCTGACCAATGCCGAGCAGCTCAAGCAGGAGCTCTTCGTTGAAGATCGCCGCCACATCAATACGACCTCCGACTCCGAAGTGTTGCTCAACGTCTTCGCGCACGAGCTACAGGCCTCCGGCAAGCTGCGCCTGAACGAGGAGGATATCTTTACTGCGGTCGCCGGCGTGCACCGTCGTTGTCGCGGCGCCTATGCTGCCGTGGCGATGATCACCGGCTATGGGATCGTCGGTTTCCGTGACCCCTTTGCCATCCGTCCGATGGTCTTCGGCAAGCGTGAGAGCGAGCAGGGGGTCGAGTATATGATCGCCTCCGAGAGCGTGGCGATTGATGCGCTCGGCTTCGAGACCATCCGCGATGTCGCGCCGGGTGAGGCGGTCTTCATCGATATGGCCGGCAATCTGCACGCCCGCCAATGCGCAGAGCATCCGCTGTACCGGCCTTGCATCTTCGAGCATGTCTACTTCGCGCGTCCCGACTCGATCATCGACGGTATCTCGGTCTACAAGGCGCGGTTGCGTATGGGTGAACGGCTGGCCAGCAAGATCCTGCGCGTCTTTCCCGACCACGATATCGACGTCGTGATTCCGATCCCCGACACCAGTCGCACTTCGGCGCTGCAGCTCTCCTACAAGTTGGGTGTGGTCTATCGCGAGGGCTTCATCAAGAACCGTTATATCGGGCGTACCTTCATCATGCCCGGGCAGCAGATGCGCAAGAAGTCGGTGCGCCAGAAGCTCAACGCGATCGATCTCGAGTTTCGTGGCAAGAACGTGCTGCTGGTGGACGACTCGATCGTGCGCGGCACCACCTCTGAGCAGATCATCCAGATGGCGCGTGATGCCGGTGCCAACAAGGTCTATTTCGCCTCGGCCGCACCACCGGTGCGCTATCCCAATGTCTACGGCATCGACATGCCGGCAGCGAGTGAACTGATCGGCCACAACCGCAATGAGGAAGAGATTGCCCGCGCCATTGGTGCCGACTGGCTGGTCTACCAGGATCTGCCTGATCTGATCGAAGCGGTCAGCCGCAAGGGGCGGCTCAATGTCACCGATTTCGATACCGCTGTCTTCAGCGGCGATTACGTGACCGGGGATGTGACACCGGACTATCTCGAAAAGCTGGAGCGTCGGCGTGGTGATCTGGTGCGCGAGGAGCGCCAGGCCGGGGCGGCCAATCTGGACGGGCTGCACAACCACAGGTAACAGGCATGACCCAGGACGACTACCATTTTGACACCCTAGCCGTGCGGGCCGGGCAGGTGCGGACCAGTGAAGGCGAGCAGTCCGAGCCGATCTTCACGACCTCCAGTTACACCTTTGCCAGCGCCGCCCAGGCCGCGGCCCGTTTCGGTGGTAGCGAGGCCGGCAACATCTACTCGCGCTTCACCAACCCGACCGTGCGCACCTTCGAGGAGCGTCTGGCGGCCCTGGAGGGGGGCGAGCGCTGCGTCGCCACCGCCTCCGGTATGGCGGCGATCCTGGCCACCTGTCTCGGCCTGCTGCGCGCTGGCGACCACGTTGTCTGCGCGCGCGAGGTCTTTGGTACCACGGTGGTGTTGTTCAACAACTATCTGGCCAAATTCGGCGTCGAGGTCAGTTGGGTGGCCGTCAATGATCTGGTCGCCTGGGAGGCGGCGGTGCGTCCGAATACCCGCCTCTTTTTCGCTGAGACGCCGTCCAACCCGCTGACTCGCCTGGTTGATATCGCCGCGTTGGCCGAGATCGCCCATCGCCACGACATCCTGCTGGCGGTCGACAACTGTTTCTGTACCCCGGTGCTGCAGCGGCCGCTGGCGCTGGGCGCCGATATTGTTATCCACTCGGCGACCAAGTACATCGATGGTCAGGGGCGCTGCATCGGCGGCGCCGTGGTCGGCGATGGCGAACGGGTCGGCAAGGAGGTCTTCGGCGTCATCCGGACCGCCGGGCCGAGTATGAGCCCGTTCAATGCCTGGGTCTTTCTCAAGGGGCTGGAAACACTGCGTCTGCGTATGCAGGCCCACTGCACCAGTGCCCAGCGGTTGGCCGAGTGGCTGCAGCAGCAGCCAGGCGTGACACAGGTCCACTACCCGGGGCTGCCCGACCATCCACAGCACGCGCTGGCCTGTCGCCAGCAAAGCGGTTTTGGTGCGATCGTCGCCTTTGAGGTGGAGGGGGGGCGAGAAGCTGCGTGGCGAGTGATCGACAGCACCCGGCTGCTCTCGATCACCGCCAACCTGGGCGATGCCAAGACCACCATCACTCATCCGGCAACCACTACCCACGGCCGTCTGAGCGAGGCCGAGCGGGCCAGCGCCGGCATCGGTGAAGGGTTGATCCGCGTGGCGGTCGGTCTCGAGGATGTGGCCGATATCCAGGCTGATCTGGCGCGGGGGCTGGTGGTTGCTACCTGAGTCGATTGGCAAACCAGTGGGCGAGGCGCTCCTCCATCCAGCCGCGTTGTCGCCAAGGCCAGCCGCCCTCGATGAAGCCCAGATGTCCGCCTTGGGTTGAGAGCTCGACCGTTACATAGCGTGACAGCGTACCCTTGGGGGGGAGCGAGCTGTGGGGGGTCAGCGGATCGTCTCGTGCCTGCAGAACCAAGGTTGGGCAGCCGATTCCGGCTAACCTGGGCTGGTTGCAGGCAAGGTGGGTGTACCACGATGAGGCCGTTGCGTGGCCGTGCAGCGGGGCCCCGACCAGCGTGTTGAACCGTTCCACCGAGTCGATGGCTTGCAGTCGTGCGATCAGATGCCTGGGTAGTTGCCGACCGTAGTGGCGGACCACGGCCTCCTTCCAGCTCCTGAGCAATGGCCGGCGTAACAGGCTCAGGCGACGGCTGTCGAGCTGTTCGGCCATCAGGTCTGGGCGCAGTACGGGAGAGGCCGCTGCCGCGGCCTGAATCGTGAAACGGGCGCCCTGTCCAGCCAGCCAGTTGAGCGCTACCGCCCCACCCAGGGAGAGGCCGCACAGGCCGAAGAGTGAGCTAGGGTGGTCGCGTAGCAGACGCTCGACGGCGCAATCGACGTCGTGTTCGCTTGCCAGCAGGGCGGGGCTGTGCAACACAGCGACGGCCAAGCCGGCCCGATGCAGGGCGAGGGCGATGCCGTCTACCGCGTTGTGCGGCCAGGGCAGCCCCGGCACCAGCAGGAGCAGGGCGCCATTGCCGGGCGGGCTGATCTCCAGCCAGCACCGACTATCGTCGAGCGCTCGTGTGCGCCAGCCGGTCGCTGACCCGATATGTCGACGCAGGCGCCACCCCTGCAGGGTCTGGGCGACTGGGCTGGTGAGCCACCAAGGGGCACGGAAAGCGCTGTCACAGTACATGACAAGATGGTAACACGGGCCGCTTTTGACAGCACATGGGGGAATTGAATACAATTCACAAGTTATGTCACAGCGATTGCCAGAGAGTGTCAACCCGTTTCGCATGGCGCGAGGCGGGGAGGCCATTGAAGGCTCGGTGGCCATTGCGCGGATGGCTCGGCTGGTAGCGGAGTTGCAGGATGATCGAGGCGACGCCCGATTGCAGGGGCGCTTCCTGATCGACGAGGAGGGGCGAACCCTGTTCGAGGGGCGTGTGGCCGCGCGGCTGCCCGTGACCTGTCAGCGCTGTCTTGAGCCGGTTGAACTGACCATCGATGCACCGGTCAGGGTGGCAGTTGCACCATCGGATGAGCGGGCCGAGGGGCTGGCTGAGTCATTCGAGGTGGTGGTGGCCGAGGAGTCGCGGCTGGCACTGGCCGACCTGATCGAGGATGAGCTGCTGCTGGCCCTGCCGTTCGCGCCTACCCATCCACCGGGAGCGTGTCGGGCCAAGCATGAAAATGTGTATGAAAAGGCGCGGGAAGAGAACCCCTTCGCCGTTCTGGAACAGTTGAAAACACGGTAACTACCGTCCATACGAGGAACCACCTGATGGCCGTACAGCAGAGAAAGAAATCCCCCTCCCGTCGCGGTATGCGTCGCGCCCACGATGCGCTGACCGGGCCGACCCTGTCGGTCGAGCCAACCACTGGCGAGACCCATCGTCGTCACCACGTCAGCGCCGAAGGCTACTACCGCGGCCGTCAGGTTGTGGTCAAGCCGGTCGAACAGGACGACGACGAAGAGTAAGCGCTTCGGCTGAGCCCTTCTTCAGGCCGCCCTGCATCCATCCCCAGCTGGCCGTCTGTCGGCTTGGTCGATCGTGAATCGATCAGCGTCAAGTCCGACAGACGCCCCGGGACAGGGCGGCCTCTCTCTTTCCTTCTTCCCGAACGGGCTGACATGCAGCAACGTGTGACCACCATTGCACTGGATGCCATGGGCGGCGACCACGGCCCCTCGATTGTGGTGCCGGCGGCGCTCAGTGCGCTGCGTGAGAACAGCGATCTGAGGCTGATTCTGGTGGGCCGCAGCGAGGTGCTTGAGGCCGAACTCAAGCAGCACGGCGGCG
>SKWO01000056.1 GCA_007128895.1 Gammaproteobacteria bacterium | reverse complement strand
TCATGAGGCTTTGCTTGGTCGTGCGATACTCCCGATCATCCCGGATTCCCTGAAGAATTTCGAGAAAAATCAAATCCCCCATAGCAACGATACCCTCGACAATAGCGGCGTCAAGAGCATCGGTGTGCCGGCTCGGGGCGCCGTTAAGGTAGTCGATCCAGACACTGGTATCGACCAATATCATTTGCCGCCTCGCATTTCGTCAAGGTCGCCTTCCCACTTGATGCGACCCCTGAGCTTGCGAATTTCCTGCTGTTGGCTACGACGCACAAGAAGCTTAAGACCTTGTTCTACAGCCTCTTTTTTCGTGCTCAAGCCAGATGCTTTAAGGGCGTCTATCATTAACTTGTCATCGATAACGATGTTGGTTCTCATAAATCACCTGTGTGTATAGAGGCATAAACTGTACACACTCTATCATGTGCAAAGAAAATGACAATCGGCTCCACGGCGACAATTTCTGCGCTGCTGAGCAGCTCCAAAATTGCGCGTGAACACGGGCGTAAGCGGAGCGCTTAACCCGGTGCTTCCAGCAGTGCGGGTGGCAGGGTGACGGTGAAGGTGGTGCAGTCGTCTTCGTCGGAGGTGGTGAAGTGGATCTCGCCGCCGTGGGCGCGGGCGATCAGGCCGGCGCTGTAGGTGCCGAGGCCCGTGCCGCCCGGTTTGCAGGAGACGTAGCGGTCGAAGAGGCGTTCGCGCACTTGGGCGGGTACTGCGCCGCGGTTGTGGATAGTGAAGCTGGGGTGGCCGTGGCGGTCGATGTGGTAGTCGACGCGCACGGTGGTGCTCTCCGGGGCGGCTTCGAGGGCGTTCTTGATCAGGTTGGTCAGCATGTCGTGGATCAGGCGGCGCTCGCCATTGAGTGTGGGCGCCCCGTCGGCCAGTGAGAATTCAAGCCGCTGCTGGCGTCGGTTGCTGAGCCAGGCCAGCTCCTTTTCCAGGTGTTTGAAGAGGGCGTCGATCTCGAACGGCGACTGTTTGAGCTGGTAGCTGCCCTCTTCCATGCTGTAGAAGTCCATCGAGCTGTTGATCAGCAGGTTCATCTGCTGGCCGCTTTCGAGGATCATGGCGGCGTATTCGCGCTGCGCGGCATCCAGGTCCGGGTCGGCCAGCAGCAGCTGGGCGCCGCCGACGATGCCGTTGATGGGGGATTTGAGGTCGTGGCGGACGATGCGCTCGGCGTCTTCGCGCAGCCGTTCCAGACGCAGTTGTTCGCTGATGTCGGTGACGGTGGTGACCTTGTAGCGTTTGCCGTCGCGGCTGGCGAAGCGGCGTGCGGTGGCGCGGATGGTGATGTGGCTGCCGTCGCGACGTACGACTTCCCAGATGGCCGGTAGCTCGACACCCTGTTCGTTCTCGTCACCGAGCAGGAAGTCGTCGTGCAGCTTCTGCAGGATCTCCCGGTTGGCTGGGGGCACGACCTTGAGGAAGCTGGCGCCGATCAGTTCATCGACTTCATAGCCGTAGATGCGCCCGTAGGCGGCGTTGACGTGGACGAAGCAGCCGTCCTCGTCGGTGATGCAGACGCCGATCGGCAGCGATTTGAACAGGGCGCGCAGCACCTCTTCGGTGTCCCAGCTCTCCGGGATGGCGATCTCACGTTCCATGGCGGGTCTGGCTCCTCATGCGGTCTTGGTGCAGTATATCAAGTATCAACCTAGGTTAAGGAGGGGTGGGATGCGAGGTTTCTGGCGCGGGGCGGCATTGGCCAGCAGCATCATGGTGGCGAGTCTGGTGGCCGGGGTGGGCGCCTCCGTCGCGGTGGGCTGGATTCCGGGACTGGCCTCCGATGTGGGGCGCGATGGGGCGTGGTTTCTGCTGGTGCTCTTCCAGTTGCTGTTCGCCATGCTCTCGCTGGTGGCCTTTGGTATGGCCGCGCTGGCCTCGCGCTGGCGCCCCGCGCTGCGCCCGTCGCTCCTTCCTGCAACCGCGACGGCCGCATTCGTCGCGGTGCTCTTCATCGGCGTGCTGGAGCTGATCAAGCTGTCCGACCCGGATTGGCTGATCGTCCCACTGGTCTTGTTGGTTAGCTTTACCGTGGCGGTACCTTTGCTCTATGCCGGGGCGGCGTGGTTCGCTAACCGGCGACTCAGAAGCTCTTGACCTCGATGCCTAGTGTCTGGATGCGGTAGGCGATCTGGCGCGGGGTCATGCCGAGCAGGCGGGCTGCCTTGGCCTGCACCCAGCCACTCATCTCCAGCGCGGCGATGACCCGTTCGCGTTCGTCGATCTGCGGGTCTTTCAGGTCGATGGCGCCGGTGGCGACCGGCTGCGGCTGTTCCGGCCGCTCCTGTAGCCCGGCCAGGCTGATCGCTTCGCGGTCGAGGCGGCCGTCCTCACTCATCACGGCGGCCCGTTCCAGGGTGTTTTCCAGCTCGCGTACGTTGCCGGGCCAGTCGTGGCGCAGCAGCAGGCGGATGCCGCTGTCGGTCAGCTCCAGCCGGCGATCCTGCTGGCGGGCGATGCGTTCGACCAGGAAGCGGGCCAGCTCGGGGATGTCTTCCAGCCGCTCGCGCAGCGGCGGCATCTGGATCGGCATTACGTTGAGGCGGTAGTAGAGATCCTGACGGAAGGTGCCTTCGGCGACGGCCCGCTCGAGGTCGCAGTTGGTCGCGGCGATGACGCGCACATCGACCTTCAGCGTGCGGGTGCCGCCGACCCGCTCGAACTCGCCCTCCTGCAGTACGCGCAGCAGCTTGGCCTGGAAGGCGCCAGAGATGTCGCCGATCTCGTCGAGAAAGAGGGTGCCGCCGTCGGCCTGCTCGAAGCGCCCCTTGCGTTGGCTGACGGCGCCGGTGAAGGCGCCCTTCTCGTGGCCGAAGAGCTCCGACTCGAGCAGGTTGTCGGGCAGGGCGGTGCAGTTGAGCTTGATCATCGGGCCGTTGGCGCGCGGTGAGTTGTAGTGGATGGCGCTGGCGATTAGCTCCTTGCCGGTGCCGGACTCGCCACGGATCAGCACGGTGGTGTTCCACTTCGCCACTTGGCGCACCAGTTCGAAGACGCGGCGCATCGCCGCGGTGTGGCCGACCATGTTGTTGAAGCCGTAGCGGTTGCGCACGGCACGGCGCAGCTGGTCGCGCTCGTCGGCCAGTTCGCGCCGTTCGCTCTCCACCTGCCAGCTCAGGCGCACGTTCTGCGCCACCAGGTTGGCCACCATCTCCAGAAAACGGGCGCGCTCGTCGAGCAGCTTGCCGTCCTCCGGCTGGGCGGCGAGGACGCCGATCGGGTGCGGGGTGCCGACGTGGATCGGCACGCCGATGAAGGGCAGCTTGGCGTCGTAGAGGCCGAGGCGGTCGAGGAAGCGCGGATCGTCCGAGAGCCGTTCGATGACGACGGTGGTGTCGGCGTCCAGGATCGCGCCGACGATCCCCTCGCCCCGTTGGTAGCGCACCTCGCAGACCTCCTCGCCACCGCCGTGGGCGGCGCAGAGCAGTTGGCCGCCGCTCTCGGGATCGAGCAGGGTGACCATGCCGTGCTGCATGCCGGCGTCCTGATGCAGGACCTCGAGCAGCATCTGCAGCGTCTCGTTCAGGCGCAGGGAGCGGTTGAGTACCTTGCTGGCGTGGAAGAGGGTGAGCAGGTGGCGCTCGATCTCGCCGTGCTGGTCGGAAAAGCGGCAGCGTTTCTTCTCGTCGCAGTTGCGTTCTTGAGTCATTGGGTCTGGGCCTTGTGTGGTCTGCGTTGTTTGTCGCTTTTGCAACATGCGGGCCAGCTGTCGGCAAGTCGCGGCTTGTCGCCATTGCGACAGCCTGCACGGAGAAAAGACGACAAACCGGCGCCGAGGCGCGGCGAGATGCGTGCGCCATCTTGGTGCATCGATGTCTCCGTGCGGTGCAGGCTGAGACAGATAAACGTCTGGCCGGGTTCCATTCGTCGATGCGCGGCGGATGCCAAGGGCCGCCAAATGGGGGTGCAGACGGCGGGGCGTCGGGCGGGGCCGGGTACGTGGCACACATGATGCACAACCGATAGCAGGAAAGGGTAGGACCGCCACGGGGAGTCCGCTGACGTGACCGAATATCTGCTGCTGCTGCTGGGAACCGCACTGGTGAACAATGTCGTGCTCACCAAGTTTCTCGGCCTGTGCCCCTTCATGGGGGTCTCCAGTCGACTCGACACCGCCATCGGCATGGGGTTGGCGACCACCTTTGTGCTCACGCTGGCGGCGGTGGCGAGCTGGCTGATCGAGCACTTCGTGCTGATCCCGCTCGACATCGGCTTTCTGCGTATCCTCAGCTTCATCCTGATCATCGCCGCCACGGTCCAGTTCACCGAGCTGGTGATCCGCAAGTCGAGCCCGCTGCTCTACCAGACGCTGGGCATCTTCCTGCCCCTGATCACCACCAACTGCGCCGTGCTCGGCGTCGCCCTGCTCAATGTGATGGAGGGCCACACCTTCGTCGAGAGCATCGTCTTCGGCATCGGCTCGGCGCTCGGCTTCACCCTGGTCATGGTCATCTTCGCCGGCATCCGTGAGCGCCTCGCCGTGGCCGGTGTGCCGGCGACCTTCGCCGGGGCGCCGATCGGCTTTGTCGTCGCCGGTCTGCTGTCGATGGCCTTCATGGGATTCGTCGGGCTGCCGGCCCGCTAAGGAGTACAAGGATATGTATGCCGCCATCATCGTGCTGACCGTCATGGGCGCCGGGCTGGGGCTGGGCCTTGGCTATGCCGCCCGCGTCTTTCGGGTCGAGGCCGATCCGATCGTCGAGCGCATCGCCGCCAAGCTGCCGGGCTCGCAGTGCGGCCAGTGCGGCTACCCCGGCTGCGCCCCGGCGGCCGAGGCGATCGCCAAGGGTGAGGCGGCGGTGACCTGCTGCCCGCCGGGCGGGCTGGTGCTGGCCGAGCAGTTGGCCGAGATCATGGGGGTGGAGCTCGACCGCTCGGCGGTGCGCGACGCCGACCCCGGCATCGCCTGGGTTGAGGAGTCGATCTGCATCGGCTGCGTCAAGTGCCTGCGCGTCTGCCCCACCGACGCCATCGTCGGTGCACCGAAGATGATCCACGCCGTGCTGCCCGAGGCGTGCAGCGGCTGCACCAAGTGCATCGACATCTGCCCCACCGAGGCGCTGCGCATGCGCCCGATCGAGGTGACCCTGCGCACCTGGCGCTGGCACCGGCCGGAGGGCGAGACGCGACCGGAGGCGGCCCATGTTTAGGCTCTTTGGCATCCGTGGTGGGGTCCACCCGGAGGAGCACAAGCATCCGACCGCCTCGCGCCCGATCGAGACGCTGCCGCTGCCCGAGCGGCTCTGTGTGCCGCTGGCGCAGCACATCGGCGCGCCGGCCGAGGCGGTGGTCAAGATCGGCCAGCGGGTGCTGCGTGGCCAGTTGATCGGTAGCGGTCAGGGGCGGGTCTCGGCCCCGGTCCACGCGCCCGCATCCGGCAAGGTGGTCGCGGTCGACGACCTGCCGGCCCCACACCCCTCCGGGCTGCCGGTGCTGAGCGTGGTGATCGAGCCGGACGGCGCGCAGGACGATGCCGACCACCCGGTGCCGTCCGACCCGCTGGCGATGGCGCCGGAGGCGATCGCCGACTTCGTCTCCCGCGCCGGTATCGTCGGCCTGGGCGGCGCCGCCTTCCCGTCGGCGGTCAAGCTCAACCTCGGCCTCTCCGGCGGGGCGCATACCCTGATCATCAACGGCGGCGAGTGCGAGCCCTACCTGACCTGCGACGACCGCCTGATGCGCGAGCGCGCCGAGGCGGTGATCGACGGCGTGCGTATCATGCGCCACGCCAGTGGCGCCGAGGTGGCGCTGATCGGTATCGAGGACAACAAGCCGAGTGCGATCGAGGCGATGCGCCAGGCCGCCGCCGGTGACGACGCGGTGCAGGTGGTGGCGGTGCCGACGCGCTACCCGATGGGCTCGGAGAAACAGATGGTGCAGGCGCTGACCGGGCGCGAGATCCCGGCCGGCAAGCTCAGCGCCCAGCTCGGCGTGGTGCTGCACAACGTCGGAACCGCCTACGCCGTGCACCGCGCGCTGCGCCAGGGCCGCCCGCTGGTCTCGCGCATCGTCACCGTCGGCGGTGGCGCGGTGCGCGAGCCGCGCAACTTCGAGGTGCCGATCGGCACCCCGCTCAAGGCGCTCTTCGACGCCTGCGGCGGCTTTGCCGAGACGCCCGACCGGGTGCTGATGGGCGGGCCGATGATGGGGCAGTGGATGCCGTCGCTGGAGGTGCCGGTGGTCAAGGGCACCAGCGGCGTCATCGCGCTGACCGCCGCCGAGGTGCGCAAGCACCCGGTGCAGCCGTGCATCCGCTGCAGCCGTTGTGTCGAGGCGTGCCCGGTCGGCCTGCTGCCGCTGGAGATGGCGTCGCGCATCCGCAAGTCGGATTACGACGCCGCCGGCAAGCTGGGGCTGACCGACTGCATCGCCTGCGGCTCCTGCTCGTGGGTCTGTCCGTCCAACATTCCACTCGTCCACTTCTTCAACTTCGCCAAGGGCGAGCTGGTGGCGCGCCGCGCCGCCGAGGAGCGCACCAGCGGTCTGCGCGAGCTGGCCGAGAAGCGTCAGGTGCGGCTGGAGAAGGAGGCGCGTATCAAGGCGGAGAAGGCGGCGCAGCGCAAGCGGGAGCGCCAGGCGCGTGCCGAGGCCAAGGCCGCTGCCGAGCGTGAGGCGAAGAAGCAGGCACGCGAGGAGCAGAAGCAGGAGGAGGAGGCATGAGCGCCCCGCGACTGGAAGGACGCCCGCCCCAGGCCGGCCCCCATACCCACGCCCCGCGCCCGCGTCTGGGCGACATGGCGCTGGTCAATATCGCCCTGCTGCCGGCGGCGCTGTGGGCGGTCTACCTCTTCGGCTGGCCGGCGCTCAACCTGCTGCTGGTGACGTTGGCCACCGCGCTGCTGGCCGAGGCCGCCTCGCTGTGGCTGGCCGGCAAGCCGGTGCGGCCCCACCTCTCTGATGGCTCGGCGCTGCTCACCGGCCTGATCCTCGCCCTCTCGCTGCCGCCGTGGGCGCCGTGGTGGATCGGCGTGGTCGGCGGTCTCTTCGCCGTGGTCGTCGGCAAGCAGATCTTCGGCGGGCTGGGGCAGAACATCTTCAACCCGGCGATGCTCGGGCGCACCGCGCTGCTGGTCTCCTTCCCGCTGGAGATGACCGCCTGGGTGACGCCACGCCCCCTCTTCACCGAGCACGCGCCGAGCTTTGTCGAGGGGCTGCGCATCACCTTCGTCGGCCTGCCCGACCTCGACGCGGTGACCAGCGCCACCCTACTCGACACCGCCAAGACGGCGGTCGACCAGGGCGGCACGATCCACGGCGCAACCGGGGAGCTCTTCGCCGGCATCCACGCCTTCACCGGGCTGACCGGCGGCAGCATGGGCGAGACCTCGGCGCTGCTGCTCGCCCTCGGCGGCCTCTTCCTGATCTGGCGCGGCGTGATCGGCTGGCAGGTGCCGGCGGCGGTGCTCGGTGCCGTGGCGCTGCTGGCCACCGTCTTCCACCTGATCGACCCGGATCGCTACCTGCACGCCGGCCACCACCTGCTCTCCGGGGCGCTGGTGCTGTGCGCCTTCTTCATCGCCACCGATCCGGTCACCTCGCCGGCGACCCGGCTCGGCCGCATCCTCTTCGGTGTCGGCGTCGGCGTGCTGGTCTGGGTCATCCGCACCTTTGGCGGCTACCCGGACGGCAACGCCTTCGCCATCCTGCTGATGAACGCGCTGGTGCCGCTGATCGACCACTACGTCAGGCCGCGCATCTACGGCCGTGACCGGCGCGGCGCCCCCCTGGATACCGGCAAGGAAGGTGGTCGATGAGCGGCACCCATACCCCGCAGACCCCGGCCTACCGCCAGCGCCTCGGCTACCACGCCACCCTGTTGGCGATGATCGGCCTGCTCTCCAGCGCCGCGCTGGTGATCGGCGATCTGCAGACCCGCGACGAGATCGCCCTGCGCCAGCAGGAGACGTTGCAGCGCCTGCTCGGTCAGGTGCTGCCGGAAGGGCTCTACGACCGCGACCCGGTCGGCCAGGTGGTCGAGATCGACAACGACCCGGAGCGCGACAAGGTCGCCGTCTATCGCGCCGTGCGCGGGCGGCGGGTCGAGGGGGTCGCCTTCAAGGTGCAGGGGCAGGGCTACTCGGCCCCGCCGATCGTGCTGGTCATGGGGGTCGCGGCGGACGGTCGTCTGCTCGGTGTGCGCGTCGTCAGCCACGCCGAGACGCCGGGGCTGGGCGACAAGATCGAGATTGCGCGCGACCTGTGGATCACCTCCTTCGACGGCCGCTCGCTGAACAACACGCCGCCGACCCACTGGACCGTGCGCAAGGAGGGCGGTGCCTTCGACCAGTTCACTGGCGCCACCATCACCCCGCGCGCCGTGGTGCGCGCCGTCCACGACGGCCTGCACTTCTTCGAGCGCCACCGTGAACGGCTGCTCGAGCCACCCGCCGAGGAACAGCCGGAAGCGCCGCCCGAGGAGGCCGCCGCCCTCCCGCTGCCGGACGGGGATGCACCGGTGCCGAACACAGAGCAGGAGGCTACGCCATGAACTACCGCCGCATCGCCAGTGACGGCTTCTGGAACAACAACGTCGTCTTCTCCCAGATGCTCGCCCTCTGCCCGCTGCTTGCCGTCACCGGCACCGCCACCAACGGCCTCGGCATGGGCATCGCCACCCTCGTGGTGATGGTCGTCTCGCTGCTGGTGGTCTCGCTGATCCGTGACCTGATCACCCCCGAGGTGCGCATCCCGGTCTTCATCCTGTTGATCGCCGCCACCGTGACGCTGGTCGACATGGCGATGAACGCCTACACCCACGAGCTGTATCAGGTGCTCGGCCTCTTCATCCCGCTGATCGTGACCAACTGCGCCATCCTCGGTCGTGCCGAGGCGTTCGCCTCGCGCCAGCCGGTGGCCAAGGCGCTCTTCGACGGCCTGATGATGGGTATCGGCTTTACCTTCGTGCTGGTCGTGCTCGGCGCGGTGCGCGAGATCAGCGGCAGCGGCACCCTCTTCGCCGACGCCTCGCTGCTGCTCGGCGACGCCTTCGGCTTTCTCGAGGTGACCCTGATCCCCGACTACCGTGGCTTTCTGCTGATGATCCTGCCGCCCGGCGCCTTCATCGCCCTCGGCTTCATCCTCGCCGCCAAGCGGCTGATCGACGATGGGATCGAGCGCCGCCGTGAGCGCCGCGCCGCCGCCGTGCAGGAGGGCGCGGCATGAGCGAGTCGATCCACGTCAGCGTCGTCTACATCGAGGGCGAGCCCTTCCTGCGCCACCTCCAGCTCCCCGCCGGCAGCACGGTGCAGGACGCCCTCGACCACGCCGGCGTGCTCAAGCGCTTTCCCCACATCGACCTCGACGCGGTGCACAAGATCGGCATCTACGGCAAGCCGGTCAAGGCGGACACCGCCCTGGAAGACGGCGACCGGGTCGAACTCTACCGCCCCATCACCGCCGATCCGGAGACGGTGCCGCGACGGGATCAGGAGGATGAGGGGTCGGCTGAAGAGGATTGATTGCGCTGTGAGTGGTGGGCTGCCATACTTGCATTGCAAATGCAACGCAAGGAGCCCCCATGAAGTCGGCCACCTTTCCATCGCTTCGGGTCGACCCAGAGCTGCGTCGTGATGCCGAAGCGGTGCTGGAGGAGGGCGAGACCCTTTCCAGCTTTCTCGAGCGATCGGTGCGGGAGCAGATCGAGCAGCGACGTCTGCGCCAGGCCTTCATCGCACGCGGTCTGGCGTCGAGCGAGGCCGCTCAGCGCAGCGGTGAGTACTACGACGCCGACGAGGTGCATGCCGAGTTGGGTGAGATGCTGCGTGCCGCACAAGCGCGTTCAGGCGACCGGTGACCTACCGGGTTCGCTACACCCGTGAGGCACGCGATGACCTCAAACGCCTCTACGCCCACCTGCTTGCCAGCGATCTGGTGGCGGCTCGCCGTGCACTCGATGCCATCACCAAGGCGACGGAGCTCCTGCGGGACTTCCCCTTTTCCTGCCGCAAGGCAGAGCCCGATGATCCCTTCCTGCGCGAACTCCTGATACCCTTCGGCGGAAGCGGCTACGTGGCCCTGTACCGGATCGAGGAGGCACGCACGGTGACCCTCATCGCCATTCGCCACCAGCGAGAGGCGGACTATCACTGAGAGAGCATATGATGAAGCTGAAGCGATGGGTATTGGCGATAGCGCCGCTGCTGGCCGCGTGCGCCGCGCCGACCGTGCACCACGGGCCGATGCCGGAGACGCCGCTGCGCGCGGTCGGCAACGAGCCGGGCTGGCATGTCGAGATCGGCGAGGGGCAGCTGCGGGTGGTGACCGACTATGGTGCCCGGCAGGCCGACCACCCGCTGCCGGCGCCGCAGCGCATTGCCGGCGGCTGGCGCTACCGCATCGACGGCGGCCCGAGCGTGACCCTCCATGAGCGTCTGTGCCATGACAACATGACCGGGATGCCCTATCCGATGGTGGCCCGGCTCGATGAGGGCGAACGCACCCTGCACGGCTGCGCCGGTGACCCGCACATTCTGCTGCAGGGCGAGTGGGAGGTCACCGAGCTGGATGGCGCTGCGTTACTCGACGACAGCCGCATCACCCTCCACTTCGACGGCGAGCGCGTCAGTGGCCTGGCTACCTGCAACCGCTACTTCGCCGCCTACCACCTCAGTGGCGAAGGGCTGACCCTGCAGCCGGCTGCCAGCACGTTGATGATGTGCATCGACGCGGCACAGATGGCCCAGGAGCGCCGCTTTCTCGACCAGTTGGGCGAGATCCGCCACTTCGACATCGACGCGCAGGGCGCATTGCGCCTGATCACCCCCGATAGCGATATCCGTGCCCAGCGCCCCTAGGGCAGCCGCGCCAGTGCGATCGCGGCAGTGCTGGCGTGCAGCCCAAAATGGCGGGCAGCATCGAGCAGGGCAGTGTCCTCGGTGATCAGGTGCGCAGCAAGTCCTTCGGCGCAGGCGAGGTGAAGGGCATCAAGGCTGCGCAGTGCAGTGCGGCGGGTGAGCAGCCAGTGGCTGGCGCGCGTGAAGTGCTCCGGAAGAATCGGCTGCGAGCGAAGGCGACCGGCCTGTAAATCTTCCTGCATCGCGCCTTCTATCCGATTGGCCTGTGCTTCGTCCAGCTCTCCCATACGCACCCAGCGCGCCAGCGCCGAGGCGACTTCTACTTGGGTCAGGTGGCTGATCAGGATGGGCTCAGTCAGTGCAGACAGCAGTTCTTGCACCGACGCGCTGCTGGCCTCCTGGCGGTAGTAGGGCAGCAAGGCGCTGGTGTCGAAGTAGAGCATCCTCACACCCTGTCAGTAACGCTCGGCATCACGTAGTTCACGTACCATCTGACTGGCAGGCTGCTGCATCGGTGGCAGGGCACTGCGCAGATCGCTGCGGTCAGGAAAGCAGGGTTGTGGCGTGGTGACCGGTACCAACCGCGCAGCCGGTTTCCCGCGCCGGACAATGACAATCTCCTCCCCACCGGCTACCGCATCCAGCAGGTGGGCGAGCTGCTCCCGTGTGTCGCGTACGTTAATGGTCTGCAAGGTATGCTCCGTGTGTGTACATATGAAAGTGTACACGCTGGGTGTACCAAGGGCAAACGGTCAAGAGATGTGTCACCGTGTCTTGCCCGAGCGGGGCGGCTGCAACGGGTTCAGCTGTTGCTGCTCATGCGTCCGACGGCGCAGCTGGCGAAGGATTTGACCTTGGCGCTCGCGGAGCCCAGCCCGGAGACGGTGCCGACTTCGGGGTAGCCCATGCTGGCCAGTTTGGCGGCGACCGCCTCGCGGGCACTCTCCGGGGCCTCGACTTCGACGGTGCCGGCCTCCACGTCGACTTCGGCGGCGCTGACACCCTCGAGCTGCAGCAGCCCCTTGCGGATGGAATTGGCGCAACCGCCACACTTGATGTTCTCGACCTCGATCTTCATGACTGGACCTCCTGAGATGGGGAAGAAATAGAACGCTCTGTATTCGAGTTCGTATGAAAGGGAATGTTCTTACACTTTAGCAGATTCTGGGCAGGGCCTCGCTGGTCAGCCAGTCGACGGTGCGGTAGCCACCGAAGTGGGTCTCCATCTGCACGAAGTGGCCGCTGTCCTCGACCACCTCGCCGATGATGGCCGCCTCGCTGCCGAGCGGGTCGGCGCGAAGGGCGGCGAGCAGGGCGGCGCTACGTTCGGGTGGACAGATCGCGACCAGCTTGCCCTCGTTGGCGATGTTGAGTGGGTCGAGGCCGAGTAGCTCACAGACGGCGTGGACCGCCGGTTTGACCGGGATGGCCACCTCGCGGAGGCGGATGCCGACCGCCGATTGGTGGGCGATCTCGTTCAGGGTGGCGGCGAGGCCGCCGCGAGTGGGATCGCGCAGGCAGCGCAGGTCGGGCGCCGCATGGAGCAGGGTCGCCACCAGCCGGTGTAGGGCGGCGCTGTCGGAGCGCAGGTCGGTGGCAAAATCGAGGTTGTCGCGCTGCGCCAGCAGGGCGATGCCGTGGTCACCGAGCGAGCCGTTGATCAGTACGTGGTCGCCGGGGCGGGCGCGGTGGCCGGCGAGGTCGATGCCATCGGCAAGCAGACCGAGGCCGCTGGTGGTGATGTAGACGCCGTCGCCCTTGCCGCGCTCGACCACCTTGGTGTCGCCGGTGACCACCGGCACCCCGGCAGCGGCAGCGGCGCGGCCCATGCTCTCGACGATACGGGCCAGATCGGCCAGCGGAAAACCCTCCTCAAGGATGAAGCCGGCGCTGAGCGCAACCGGGCGGGCGCCCATCATGGCGACGTCGTTGATGGTGCCGTGGACGGCGAGCGAGCCGATGTCGCCGCCGGGGAAGAAGAGCGGGGTGATGACGTGGCTGTCGCTGGCGACCACCAGCCGCTCACCGCTGCCGGGCAGCACCGCGCCGTCGTTGCCGGCGCGCAGTGCCGGGTTGTCCAGATGGGGCAGGAAGAGCGCCTCGATCAACTGCTGCATGGCTCGGCCACCGCCGCCGTGGGCCATCTCGACACGACCGTGGCGCAGGTCGAGGCGGCTCATGCGGTGGCCTGCGTGCCGGCGTGGCGGCGGTAGCTGTACCAGGCACTGCACGCCCCTTCCGAGGAGACCATGCAGGCGCCGATCGGGTTCTCCGGGGTGCAGGTGGTGGCGAAAAGTGAGCAGTCGGCAGGTGCCTTCAGACCGCGCAGGATAGCGCCGCAGTCGCATGACTTCGGCTCCGCCACGCGGCGGTAGGGCAGGTCGAAGCGTGCCTCGGCATCGAAGGGGGCGTACTCGGGCCGCAGGCGCAGGGCGCTGGCCGGCAGGCTGCCGAGGCCGCGCCACTCGAACGCTTCGCGTGTCTCGAAGTAGCGCGCCACCAGGGCCTGCGCCTTGCGGTTGCCGGCCGCGGTGACGGCGCGGGTGTACTGGTTTTCGACCCGGTGTTCGCCGCGGTTGATCTGCTCGACCAGCATCAGCACAGCCTGCAATACATCGAGCGGCTCGAAGCCGGTGATCACGATCGGCTTGGCGTAGGTGCGGGCAAGGGGCTGGTAGGCGTCGCTGCCGATGATGGCGGAGACGTGCGACGGGCCGATGAAGGCGTCGATTGCCACGCCGTCGGCGGCGGGCTGCTCGGGGGTGCCGAGGATGCCGCGGATGGCCGCCGGGGTGAGCACGTGGTTGCAGAAGACGGTGAAGTTCTTCAGCCCGAGCCGCTCGGCCTGCTGCAGCGCGACGGCGGTGGGCGGGGTGGTGGTCTCGAAGCCGATGGCGAAGAAGACGACTTGGCGCTGCGGGTGCTCCTGCGCGATGCGCACCGCGTCGGCACTCGACCAGACCAGACGCACATCGGCGCCGTCGGCCTTGGCGCGCAGCAGGCTGGTGCGCCGCGACGCCGGCACCCGCATGACATCGCCGTAGCTGCAGAGGATCACCTCGGGGCGACGGGCCAGTTCGATGGCGCTGTCGATGCGGCCGACCGGCAGCACACAGACCGGGCAGCCGGGGCCGTGGATGAAGCGGATCGACGGCGGCAGCCGATCGCTCAGGCCGTAGCGCGAGATGGCGTGGGTGTGGCCACCGCAGAACTCCATGATGCGGTAGTCGCGGCCGGGTTCGATCGCGGCGGCGATGGCGCTGACCAGACCGCGCGCCAGCGCGCCGTCGCGGAAGTCGTCGACGTACTTCACGGCGCCGCGTCCGGTGGGGTGGCGGCCAGCTCGCGAAAGAGGGCCAGGGTGCGCTCGGCCTCGTCGACGTCAAGGCGCTGCAGGGCGTAGCCGACGTGGAGGATGACGTAGTCGCCGACGGCGACGTCATCGACCAGCGCCAGCGAGATCGCTTTGCGCACGCCATCGGCCTCGACGAGGGCCTGATCGTCGTCGAGCAGTTCGACGACCTGGACGGGGACGGCAAGACACATCGGATTATGCTCCTGTGAGCTGGTGGCGAGCGACCCAGACCTGACCGAGGGCGATACCGCCGTCGTTGGGCGGGGCCTGGCGGGCGCGAAAGACGCTCAGGCCGAGCCGCTGCAGGCGGGCCTCGAGGCCATCGGCGAGCCGGGCATTGAGCAGGCAGCCACCGGCCAGGGCGACGCGGTGGACGCCGGTCGCCTCGGCGGCGGTGGCGACCCACGTTGCAAGGCCGGCGATCAAGGTGGCGTGAAAGCAGGCGGCGGCAAGGCGCTGCGCGCTCGGCTCCCGCGGGGTGGTGGCCAGCTCGGCGAGCAGGGGCAGCAGGTCGAGCACGCTGAGACCGTGGCCGTCGTGCAGGGCAAAGCCACCGAGCCGTGGCGCGGTGTCGCCGTGGGCGTCGGCCAGCGCCTCCAGCTGCATTGCGGCCTGGCCCTCGAACTGGGCGACTGGCGTCAGACCGAGCAGGGCGGCGGCGGCGTCGAAGAGGCGCCCGGCGCTGCTGGTGGGCGGGCAGTGGCGGCCGCTGTCGAGCAGCGCCGCCAGCTGGGCGG
>SKWO01000043.1 GCA_007128895.1 Gammaproteobacteria bacterium | reverse complement strand
GTTGCATTTTATTAAAAGGTTGCATCTCTCTGTGGGAGGTTTGCGCTGTGGTAGATTGCGGCTGTGTTGCATTATGCAAGTGGCAGAATGCCTCACCTGCGCAGCTTGCGGTGTAAGGTGGAGGCGTCGATGCCGAGACGGCGGGCGGCCTCGCGCTTGTTGCCGTGGCAGCGTGCCAGCATGTGGTCGATCCAGCGGCTCTCGATCTCGGCCAGGCTGGCATCGGGAGAGAGGCTGGAGAGGGTCTCCGGGTGAGGCTCGCAGTGGTGGATCGGAGCCGCCTCGATGGGGAGCAGATCGACCCCGATGCGGTCGCCCTTGCAGAGTACCACGGCACGTTGCAGCAGGTTTTCCAGCTCGCGCACATTACCCGGCCAGTGGTAGGCGAGCAGCGCCTCGCGAGCCTCTGGGGTAAAACCGTGCAGTGTGCGGTTGTGCTCGTGGGCGCGCTTGGAGAGGATCTGCTCGGCCAGCGGCAGGATATCCTCGTGACGTTCGCGCAGTGGTGGCAGGCGGATCGGGAAGACCTTGAGCCGGTAGTAGAGGTCGGCGCGGAAGCGGCCGGCCTCGACCAGTACGTCGAGCGGTTCGTTGGTGGCGCAGATCAGGCGCACGTCAACCTGGATCTGCTGCTGGCCGCCGACCCGCATCAGGGTACGTTCCTGCAGGAACTGAAGCAGCCGTACCTGGATCTCGGGCGGGGCGCTGTTGATCTCGTCGAGCAGCAAGGTGCCGCCGTCGGCCAGCTCCAGCAGCCCCTTGCGCCGCTGGCTGGCACCGGTGAAGGCGCCCTTCTCGTGGCCGAAGAGCTCGCTCTCGGCCAAGGAGCTGGCGATACCGGCACAGTTGAGACTGAAGTAGGGGCCGTCACGGCGCGGGCTGGTCTGGTGGATGAAGCGGGCCAGCATCCCCTTGCCGGTGCCGGTCTCGCCGGTGAGCAGGATCGGTACATCGGCGTCGGCGACCATCTCGATCATCGACATCACAGCGCGCATGGCGCGGCTCTGCATGACCGGGGCGAGTGCGGCGCTGTCGCGCAGCTCCAGCTGGTCGAGGCGGGTGGTCAACTGCTCGATGCGTTGGCGGTGGGCCAGCTCATCGTGGATGCGCTGCAGCACGGTGCGCGCCTTGTCGATGTCGAACGGCTTGGTGATCAGGTCGAAGACGCCGTCGTGGAAGGCGTCGATGGCATTCTGCGTGGTGGCAAAGCCGGTGATCATCACCACTGGCATGGCGGGGTCGAGCGTATGGGCCAGATGCAGCAGTTCGAGCCCGTCGGGCGGGGGCAGACGCAGATCGGTGAAGAGCGCATCGAAGCTGCCGTGCCGGAGCAGGTCGGCTGCCTGGTCGCCGCGATGGACCGGGTGGGGGGCAAAGCCGCTCTCGCGTGCCAGTTCGGCCAGCAGGTCGGCCATGTCGGGATCGTCTTCGGCGATCAGCAGGGTCGGTTTCATCAGGCGTCTTCCGGCTCACTGGGGCCGCCGGCGGATCGGCACGGCAGGCGCAGTTCGAACTGGGTATGGCCGGGGCGGCTGGCGAGCAGGCTGATCGAGCCGCGCATGCTCTCCAGCAGCGAGCGGCAGATGTAGAGGCCAAGCCCCGTGCCCTCGCCGGCCGGCTTGGTGGTGACGAAGGGCTCGAAGAGGCTCTCGTGCAGCGTCTCGGGGATGCCGGGGCCGTCGTCCTCGAAGTGCAGGGTGGCCTCGTCGGTGCCGGCTGTCAAGGCCAGCCGCAGGCGGTGGGCACCGGCCTGCGCCGCGTTGCTGAAGAGGTTGAAGAGGACCTGCTCGAAGGTGGCCGGGTCGGCCCAGGCCGGGCACGGGTTGGCCCCCGCGATGGTGATCTCGGCCACCCCGCGATCGCGCAGCAGTGGCCGGACCAGCTGCGCGATCGCCTCGCTCAGTTCGGCCAGGTCGACCGCCTGTCCGACCGGGTCGGGCTGGTGGGCCACGGTGAGCAGGTTGCGCACGATACCGGCGCAGACGGTCGCCTGCTTTTCGATCACCGTCATCCGCTTGTGTTGCTCCGGGTCGTCGAGCTGGCGGCGACTGAGCTGGGCGTAGCCGACGATGTTGCCGAGCGGGGTGTTGAGGCTGTGGGCGAGGCCGGCGGCGAGCTGACCGATGGTGGCCAGGCGCTGCTCGCGACAGAGTCGCTCGGTGGCCGCGCGGGTGAACTGGTTGGCCTGTTCCAGTCGGGCAATGTGCTGGTCGATCTCTTCGCGCAGCTGGCCAAAGGTCTCGCCGATCTGGGCGACCTCCTCAGGTAGGTCGGGGCGGTCGTCGAGCCGGATCGGGGCGTGCAGTGGGCTGATCTGCAGGGCGAGCTGGCGCAGCGGCTCGACCACGCGCTGGCGCAGGATGCGCCGGGCGATGAAGAAGAGGATCAGGGTGATCAGGCCGATGCTGCCGAGTGCGACCAGGATGATCTGGCGCACCACCCGGTTGACCGCATCGGTGTTGACCACCACGGTGACATCGCCGAGTGGGTTGCCCAGCAACTCGATGGGGCTACTGGCGGTGACCCGTCCGTGCTCACCACGGCCAGCCTCGCCGAGGATCTCGCCGTTGGAGCGGCGGATGCGTACGTAGTCGACGTCGTGGGCGCGAGTCAGTTCGAGGGCGTTGCGCTCCAGCACGCCGTAGTCACGCATCACCACGGCGTCGAGGCTGAGCACGGCCAGTTGGTCGGCCAGGGCCTGCGCCTTGTCCTGCAGCGTCTCTTCGAGAAAGCGGTGCAGGCTCTGATGCAGGGTGATGGCGAAGATCAGGGTCAGCAGAAAGAGGGTGCCACCGGCATAGAGGCCGACCAGTCGGGAGAGGGTCGGACGCTGCGGCGGCGTGGGCAACCGGCTCACCAGGGCAGGGCCTCGCAGTGGCAGCTGCGCTCGAGTGCCTCGACCACCTGACGGGCGAAGTCGTAGTCGTGGTCTTCGACGACCCGGAAACGGACATTCTGGCCAATCAGGGTGATCGCGCCGGCGCCGAGCGGATCGGGCGCGATCAGTGCCTGACGGATCTCCTCGATCAGCAGCGGATCAAGACCGACCCGGGCGACCAGTGCATACGGTGGGAGTTCGGGGGAGGTGGCCAGGATGCGTAGCTCCGGGTGGTCGGCGAGCATCTCGTGGGCGACCCGGCGGCGGACGCCACCGGCGTCGTAGTCGCCACGCAGGACGGCTTGTGGGATGCGCTCATGGCGCTCCAGAAAACTGTAGTCCATCAGGTCGGCCAGGTCGATGCCGCGTCGCAGCAGCATCGCGCGCGGCATGTAGTGGCTGCCGAAGGAGATGTGGTCGCCGAAGGCGAAGGTGCGCCCGCGCAGGTCGTCGAGTGTCTCGATCTCGCTGTCTGTGCGCACCAGGATCGCGCTCAGGCAGGCGACCTCGCCGACCACCAGGCTGATGCGCTGCTCCGGCGGCAGTCCGGCCTGGTAGCGGTCGTGGGCGCGGGTGTAGGGGGTCGGCCCCATGTAGGCGAGGTCGAAACGGCCCTCGACGATGCCGCGGATCTGCTCCTCATAGGTCGCCGTGACCAGCAGCTCAACTGGCTGCCCGAGCTGGTCGCTGAGGTAGTCGGCGATCGGCTGGAAGCGGGCGACCAGCAGGCGCGGGGTGTCGTACGGGTGGATTGCCAGCAGCAGCGGTGTCGTTGTGGCCTCTGGCTCGGCCCCGACCGGGGGGGGCGGTTCGCTTCCGCAACCGAGCAACAGCAGGACCAGTAGCAGAGGGATGAGCGTTCTCACAGGAAGGTCACCGCAACCTGGAAGAGGCGCTCGACCTCGCGAATGCGCTTCTTGTCGACGACAAAGAGGATGACGTGGTCCTCCGGCTCGATCACCGTGTCGTGGTGGGCGATCACCACTTGATCGTTGCGTACGATCGCCCCGATGGTGGTGCCGTGCGGCAGGCGCAACTCCTCAATGGCGCGGCCGACCACCTGGGAGGAGCGGCGGTCGCCGTGGGCGACCGCCTCGATCGCCTCGGCGGCGCCGCGCCGCAGGGAGTGGACGGCGACCACGTCGCCGCGGCGGATGTGGGTCAGCAGGGTGCCGATGGTGGCTTGTTGCGGTGAGATGGCGATGTCGATGGTGCTGCTCTCGACCAGATCGACGTAGGCGGTGCGGTTGATCAGCGCCATGACCTTGCCGGCCCCGAGCCGCTTGGCCAGCATCGCCGAGAGGATGTTGGCCTCGTCGTCGTTGGTCAGGGCGCAGTAGACGTCGGTGCGGTCGATGTTCTCTTCCATCAGCAGATCGCCGTCGGAGGCGTCGCCCAGCAGAACGATGGTGCGGTCGAGCTCTTCCGAGATGGCCAGGGTGCGCCCGGCGTTGTGGTCGATCACCTTGACGTGGTAACGGTCCTCGAGCGCCCCGGCCAGCCGGTGGCCGATGTTGCCGCCGCCGGCGATGATGATGCGCCGGTTGGGCTTGTCCAGTCGGCGCATCTCGCTCATCACGGTGCGGATGTGCTCGCGCGCCGCGATGAAGAAGACCTCGTCGTCGTGCTCGATGACGGTGTCGCCCTGCGGGATGATCGGACGGTTGCCGCGGTAGATGGCGGCCACCCGGGTCTCGATATTGGGCATGTGCTGGCGCAGGGTCTGCAGCTCCTTGCCGACCAGGGGGCCGCCGATGTAGGCCTTGACCCCGACCAGCTGTACCTTGCCACCGGCAAAGTCGAGCACCTGCAGCGAGCCGGGTACGTCAATCAGCTTTTCGATGTAGTCGCAGACCAGCTGTTCCGGGCTGATCAAAACGTCGACCGGCATCGCCTCGGCGGAAAAGAGCCGCTTCTCGGCCAGGTAACTGGCGTCGCGCACGCGGGCGATCTTGGTCGGGGTGCGAAAGAGGGTGTGGGCGACCTGGCAGGCGATCATGTTGGTCTCGTCGCTGTTGGTCACCGCCACCAGCATGTCGGCGTCGTCGGCCCCGGCGTTGCGCAGCACATCGGGGTGGCTGCCGTGCCCCAACACGGTGCGCAGGTCGAGTCGCTCCTGCAGGGTCTGCAGCAGCTTGGGCTGGGTGTCGACCACGGTGATGTCGTTGGCCTCGCTGGAGAGGTTCTCCGCCAGCGAGGAGCCGACCTGGCCGGCGCCGAGAATGAGAATCTTCATAAGCGGTTCCTCACGGCTTGAGCTGCTTGGGATCGAGCCCCAGACCGCGCAGCTTGCGGTAGAGATGGGTGCGTTCGACACCGGCCAGTTGGGCCACCTGGCCGACGTTGCCGCCGGTCTCGCGCAGGTGATGTTCAAAGTAGCCGCGCTCGAACCACTCGCGCGCCTCGCGCAGCGGTTGCCGGTAGGCGGCCAGCAGATCGGCGCCGGCGCCGGTGGTCGGTGCGGTCACGGCGGCCGGTCCTCCCAGTGCCGCTTCGACCTCGTCGATCTCGATGGTGCCCTCCCGACCGGTGACCAGCAGCCGCTGGACCAGATTGCGCAGCTCGCGGATGTTGCCCGGCCAGCCGTGTTGGCGCAGGCGGTTCTGGGCCGCGGTCGAGAAGGGGCGCCAGGTCAGCTTCTCGCCGGTGGCGAGCTGGCCGGTGTAGTGTTCCAGCAGTTCGGGCACGTCCTCGCTGTGTTCACGCAGGGCCGGCACGGCCAGCGGCACGATGTTGAGATGGTAGAAGAGGTCGGGACGCAGCCGCCCGTCGGCGACGGCCTGTTCCAGGTCGTGGCGGGTGGCGGCGATCACGCGTACGTTGACCGGGACCATGTCGGCGCCACCGGCGCGGCGGCAGGTGCGCGACTCCAGCGCGGTAAGCAGACGCGCCTGCAGCGGCAGCTCAAGCTCGGCGATGTCGTCGATATAGAGGGTGCCACCGGCGGCCTGTTCGAGCAGGCCGTAGTGCAGACGCTCCCCCTGTTCGAGGCCAAAGAGCTCTTCGGCGCCCGCCTCACCGACCAGCGAGGCGGCGTGCAGGTCGACGAAGGGGCCGTCGCTGCGTCCGCCCTGTTGATGGATATAGCGGGCCACCGTCTCGCGTCCACTGCCGGGCTCGCCGCGCAGCAGGACGGTGGCGTCGCTCTGGGCGATCTGCTGGGCCTGGGCGCGCAACTGTTGCATCGCCTCGCTGCGTCCGATCGGTTCATGGACGACCTGGGCGAGTCGGCGCAGGCCGCGGTTCTCCTGCTGCAGCCGGGTCGACTCCAGCGCACGCTCCACGGTGACCAGCAGCTTGCCCAGCGAGAGCGGCTTCTCGATGAAGTCCCACGCCCCCTCGCGCACCGCCTCGATCGCCGTCTCCACGGTACCGTGGCCGGAGATCATGATCACCGGCGCCACTTCGCCCTCCTCGCCGACCCACTCCTTGAGCAGGCTGATGCCGTCGATATCGGGCATCCAGATATCGAGCAGGATCAGGTCTGGGCGGTGGGCGCGGCGCATCTGACGGGCAGCGGCCCCGTTTTCGGCGATGCTGACGGTGTAGCCTTCGTCCTCGAAGATCTCGCGCAGCATGGTGCGGATATCGGGTTCGTCGTCGACGACCAGAATGTGGTTGGCTTTCATGGGGAGGTACCTGTGGTGCCGTTGTGGCCACTGATCGGCAGGCGGAGGGTGATGCAGGCGCCACCCGCCGGTGGATTGGTCGCCTGGATGATGCCGCCGTGTTCATCGACGATGCGCTTGACGATGGCCAGGCCAAGACCGGTGCCCTTCGGCTTGGTGGAGACGTACGGTTCGAAGAGGTGGTCCATGACACCGTCGGCGAAGCCGGGGCCGTTGTCGTGGCAGCTCAGTTCGATAAAGGGACAGCTGCCGTCGCCCTGGGGGCAGCGCAGGGTGAAGCGGACATGCGCTTCACCGTCGACCGCCTCGCGCGCGTTGCGCACCAGGTTGTGGACGACTTGGCGCAGGCGACCGGTATCGGCGCGCAGGGTCGGCAGGGTCCCTTCGCAGTGCAGTTCGACCGTCAGCCCCGGCTCGGCGCGATAGAGTTCGAGGACCTCGTCGACCAGCCCGACCAGGTCGAGTGGCTGCGGGTTCATGCGCGGTGGCCGGGCGTAGTCGGAGAAGGCCTTGACCAGCTCCTTGAGCGCCTCGACCTGATGCACGATGGTGCGCGTCGAGCGGTCGAGCAGGTCGGCCTGGTCGGCTGGCATGGTCGCCAGATACTTGCGCCGCAGCCGCTCGGCGGCGAGCTGGATCGGGGTGAGCGGGTTCTTGATCTCATGGGCCAGCCGCCGCGCGACCTCACCCCAGGCGGCGTCGCGCTGGGCCTGGATCAGGGTGGTGACGTCGTCGAAGACGACCACGTGGCCGCCGCGCTCGCCGCTCAGCGGGGTGCCGCGGCAGATCAGGATCTGGCGCCCACCGCCACCGAACAGGGCGACCTCGCGCTGCCACTCGCCGGGACTGTCGAAGCCGTCCTGCAGCGCCTCGCCGAGCGGGGCCAGCCAGGGATGGCGCTGCGCCAGCGCCGCGACGGCTTCCCCATGCAGCGGCTGCAGCGTGCAGCCGAGAATCTGCTCGGCGGCACGGTTGGCGGTGGTCAGCGCGCCCGTGTCGGCGAAGGTGAGGACGCCGGAGGAGAGGTGGTCGAGTACCGCCTCGATATAGGCGTGCTGCTCTTCCGCGCGCTGCTGGCTGGCCTGCAAGGCTTGCTGGGCGCGCTCGATGCGGCGGGTCATCTGGTTGAAGGAGAGGACCAGAAAGCCGAGTTCGTCGCGCCCGGTGACCGGCAGACGGCGGCTCAGGTCGCCCTCGGCCACGGCGCGGGTGCCTTCGGCCAGGTCGCTGATCGGCTGGGTCAGCCGCCGCGCGGCGAGGAAGGCGGTCCAGACGGCTGCCAGGATGCTGAGCAGCAGGACCAGCGAGAGGGTCAGGGTAAAGCTGTCCTTGAGCGGCTCACGCAGGAAGGTCAGCTCCCGGTAGTGGGCGTAGGCCGACTGGACGCCGTCGGCCAGTTCGTTGATGCGTGGCGAGACCGGATAGAGGATCTGCAGCAGGCGCGGCTCGGCGAGTGGGTCGTTGCTCGGGACCGGGGCTGCGGTGCGCACATGCAGGCGACCGTCGGCGAGCGGGTCGAGGCCAACGTAGCTGGTGTTCTGGCGGGTGCGGCCGAGGACGCCGTCGTGCGGCATGACCGGTACCAGAGTGGACGGGTCCGTGCTGCTGATGGCCAGGATGCGCCCCTTGCTGGTGAAGAGGGCGGCCTCGGTGGCGTGGTTGGCGCGGCGCAGGTCGTCCAGGCGCAGCGCCGCCATGCTGTCGGTCAGGCCGGTGAGCTGTTCGGCGGCCTGCTCGGTCTGGCGCAGCAGCTCGCGGCTACGCCCGTCGAGTGAGGCGCGGCTCAGTTCGATGGCGTCGTCCAGGGCGTGCTCGATACGCACATCGAACCAGCTGTCGATGCCGCGGTGGAGAAAGTCGAGCGAGAAGTAGTAGACCACCGAGACCGGGGTGGCGGCGAGGATGACGAACATCAGTACCAGACGGACGGTGAGGCGGCTGCCGGCCTCGTTGCGCCGGTAGCGGGCGATCAGGCGCAGCAGGTGGCCGGCGATCAGCCCGATCAGCAGGATCAGGGCGGCGGTGTTGGTCAGCAGCAGGGCCGAGTAGATGCGGCCGAACTCGGTGTAGGCCTGGGTGGCCGTGCCCATCAGCGAGAGCGAGAGGATCAGCAGGGCGACCAGCAGGACGATCGGCAGCGGGCCGTCGAAGAGGCGCCTGGCAAGGTGGGCAAGGCGGAGCAGCGGTGCGCTCACGGCGAGAGGGCCTCCTCCTCGGGCCACGCCAGGGTGATCGGGACGGTGTGCCAGCCGCTCATCAGGCGCCATGCCGGGGAGATGTAGGCGAGGGGGCGCAGCGGTGTTGGCAGCGCCTCGATATCGAGGCGCGCGCGCAGGCGTACATCGTAGACGGCATCGGGCAGCAGCTGGTCACGCTCGACCAGCGACAGGTCGCGCAGCTGGCCGAGCGAGGCCACGGCGCCGGCCAGGGTGGCGTGGTTGAACTGTTCGCCACTGGCCTTGCGGCGCACCAGGTAGCGTCGGCTGAGGGCGTGAAAGGCGATGGTATGGCTGTGGCTGGTAAAGGCGACGCCTTCGTCCCACCACCAGGCGCGTCGGCGGGTCACCTCGGTCTCGACCAGCAAGGTCAGCGGGACGCCGCTGTGCAGCGCCTCGAGGATCTCCTCACCGAGCAGCAGTTCGACGTCGGCGTTGAGCAGCAGCAGGCCGTCTCGTTCGACCACCTCGGCACGCTGCAGCAGCATGTTGTCCGCCGTCAGTGGCGCCACTGGCAAGAGCAGCAGGAGCAGCGCGGCCAAGGTCGGTGGCCAGCGGCCGCGTGTTCTACGCCTTGACCAGGCGTGCATGGTAGAAGCCATCCATTCCATCCTCGCCGGTGAGAATCTGCCGCCCCGCACCGGCCGGTCGTCCCCAGTCGGCGTCGATGGGTGAGACCCGGGCATCGGGGTGGTGTTCCAGAAAGGCGGCAATCGTCTCGGCATTCTCTTCCGGCAGGACCGAACAGGTGGAGTAGACAAGGGTACCGCCCCGGCGCAGCATTGGCCAGAGCCGCGCCAGCGCCTGACGTTGGGCCGTCACCAGTGGAGGCAGATCGCTCGCGCGCCGCAGCAGACGGATGTCGGGGTGGCGCCGCAGTACCCCGGTGGCCGAGCACGGGGCATCGAGCAGGATGCGATCGAACGGGGTGCCGTCCCACCAGTCGGGCGGGGCGGTGATGTCGGCGGCGATCAGCTCGGCCTGCAGCTTGCAGCGCTGCAGGTTGTCGGCGACCCGCTGAAGTCGCTGCGGGTCGATGTCGAGCGCGGTTAGCCGGCAGTCGGGGCAGCACTCGAGCAGATGGGTGCTCTTGCCGCCGGGCGCGGCACAGGCGTCGAGCAGGCGCTCGCCCGGCTGGGGCGCCAGCAGCCGCGCCGAGAGCTGGGCGGCGCCATCCTGGACCGAGCAAGCGCCCTCGGCAAAGCCGGGCAGGCGCTCGACGCTGCAGGGCGGGTCGACCCGCACGGCGTCGTCGGCATGCGGCAGGGCGCGCGCCGGGATATTGGCCACCTCGAGCCGTTCCAGCAGCCGCGCCCGACCGCCGTGCAGCCGGCTGGCGCGCAGCACCATCGGCGGGCGTTGGTTGCCGGCCTCGATCAGCGCGGTGGCGGCCTCCGGCCAGGCCTGCTGCAGTCTGTGGTAGAGCCACTCCGGCAGGGCGTGGCTGGCAGCGGGCGACTGCTCGGCCAGCTGCTGGCGCAGTGTCTCGCCCTCGCGCAGGTAGCGGCGCAGCACGGCGTTGACCATGCCGCGCGCGCGCGGTTTGCCGAGCCGTGCGACCTCGGCCACAGTGGCGGAGACGGCGGCGTGGTCCGGGGTGCGCATGTAGTCGAGTTGATAGAGGCCGAGGCAGACCAACAGGCGCAGGTCGAGATCGCGCGCGCGTGGCGGGCGGTCGAAGAGGCGGTCGGCCAGGGCCGAGAGGCGCGGGTACCAGCGTGCCGTGCCCCAGGCCAGTTCGCGCGCCGTGGCGCGCTCACCGCCGTCGAGCCGGGCGTCGATCAGCGTGCGTGCGGCCTCGTCCAGCGTGCGCCCGTCGCGGACCACGGCGAGCAGGGTCTCCAGTGCGGCGTGACGCGCTGTCGGAGGAGGGCTCAAGGGTGTTCCTGGCCCAGGCAGCGCCCCGGCAGGGGGCGCGCATGGGCAAAGTCCGCAGCGGCCATGCGCCGCTTGCCGGCTGGTTGCACCTCGCCGATCAGCAGGGTGTTCTCCCCGGTGGCGATCTCCAGTCCATCACGTCCGGCAGAGACGATCGTGCCGGGCGCCGCCGTGGCGGGGCGGCCGGTCAGCCGCGAGGCGAACAGGCGTAGCGGCTCGCCATCCAGGTCGCTGAAGGCGACCGGCCAGGGGTCGAGGGCGCGCACCTGGCGGTCGATCTGGGTGGCCGATTGCTGCCAGTCGATGCGCCCCTCGGCCTTCTCCAGCTTGTGCGCATAGGTGGCCAGGGCCGGGTCTTGCGGGGTCGGGGTCAGTTGGTCGCCCTCCAGCGCATCGAGCGCCTCGACGATCGCCTCGGCACCGAGGTGGGCGAGCCGGTCGTGCAGGGTGGCGGCGGTCTCGTCCGGGCGGATCGGGCAGGGGCGGCGCAGCAGCATGGCGCCGGTGTCGAGGCCGGCGTCCATCTGCATGATGGTGATGCCGCTCTCGCGGTCGCCGGCCAGGATGGCGCGCTGGATCGGCGCGGCACCGCGCCAGCGCGGCAGCAGCGAGGCGTGGATGTTGAGGCAGCCCAAGCGCGGCGCGTCGAGCACCGCCTGCGGCAGCAGCAGGCCGTAGGCAGCGACCACCATGACATCGGTGTGGTACGCGGCCAGGCGGGCCTGGTCGGCCGGGTCGCGCAGCCGCTCAGGCTGCTCGACCGGCAGGCCGTGCTCGAGGGCGAGCTGCTTGACCGGGCTCGGCGTCAGTTTGCGTCCGCGCCCAGCCGGTCGGTCGGGCTGGGTGTAGACGCCGACCACCGAGTGACGGCTGGCCAGCAGCGCGGCCAGGGCGGCGGCGGCGAAGTCGGGGGTGCCGGCGAAGAGCAGGCGTAGAGGCGGGTTCACGGTGGTCGCCTCCTTCAAAGGGTTTGACGGCGCTGCTTTTCCAGCTTCTTGCGGATACGCTGGCGCTTGAGTTCGGAGAGGTGGTCGACAAAGAGCCGACCGTCCAGGTGGTAGATCTCGTGCTGGATGCAGACTGCCAGCAGGCCGTCGGCCGCCAGTTCGAACGGCTGGCCGTCGCGGTCGAGGGCGCGCACCGTGACCCGCTCGGCGCGCTGGACCTTTTCAAAGATGCCGGGCACCGAGAGGCAGCCCTCGTCCATCTCCTCGACCCCGTCGCGGTCGACGATCTCCGGGTTGATGAAGCAGCGCGGCTCGCTCTTGTCCTCGGAGACGTCGACCACCACGACGCGCCGGTGGACGTCGACCTGGGTCGCGGCCAGCCCGATGCCGGGTGCCTCGTACATGGTCTCGAGCATGTCGTCGACCAACTGGCGTACCGCGTCGTCGACCACGGCCACCGGCTCGGCGCGGGTACGCAGGCGCGGGTCGGGGAAGTGGAGGATATTGAGCAGGGCCATGATGTGTGAGCCTTGATGGTTTGTTATTTCAATTCTACCAGATGTAGCAGATGTAGGCCTGTCAGAGTCTTCATGCTAGGACTGCGGCTGGAAAAAGCAGAAGATGGAGATGGATGCCCTTGACGTCGCGTATTCATGGTGTGATACTTCGCTTGGGTCTGCTACACACCTACTACATGCAGTGAAATTATTGGGCCAGGATTTCGGTGATTGAGGAAATGAAAATGAATAGATTCATGCCGCTTGCGTTGGTCGTGGCGATGGGGCTTGGTGGCTGTGCCTCTCAGGTTCCAATCGCGTCGACCTACCCGTATTCAACCCAGCAAAAGATGCAGGCAGTGCATCACTGGGATGTTCTGGCCACCGATGCAGTTGGCCAGCTTCTCCAGTCCCCGGCAGCATTGGGGCCAATTCATGTCACTCGGCATGCGGACATGCCGTTTGACCAAGCGTTTCATGACCTGTTGATTACCCGTCTCGTTGATGCGGGTTACACAGTGCTAGAGCAGCCGCGCAGCGGAGCTGTTGAGCTGAGTTACCATGCGCAGGTCGTCAGCCATGGAGGCCGGGGGTATATCAGAAGCCGGGCCGGAACCTTTACCACGCTGGCTGGCGGTGTCCTTGTGGCGCGCAACTTCGCGCTGTACAGCACGTCAAATGAGGCGATCGGTGCGGCTGTTCTCGGTGCCGGGGTAGCGACGGATGTTCTCTCTGGTTTTATCACCAGTATCACGGATACGGAGGTGCTGATTACACTGTCAATGACACAGAACGGGCAGTATATCGCCCGTCAGAGCAGCGTCTACTATATTCCGCCAGGGAATACGGCCCACTACAAGGCAGCGCCACGGGCGGTGACGAAGTCGATGGGGGTGGTCAATGAGTAAGCGGGCTCTTCGTCTTGGGGGTGTCGTACTGGCGCTGTCCTTGCTCCTCGCGGGTTGTGCAGGTACCGCGCAACCGACACAACAGTCTGTTGACGATCGTGATCTGGTGCAGAGTAGCCACGCAGCTGTCGATGCGCTGCTGACCCACGTGCGTGGAACGCTGGATCCGGGCAAGCCGATACTGACCGCCAGTTTTGTTTCAATCGATCAACTTACCGAGTCATCGTCGCTCGGTCGCATGATGGCTGAACAGATGACCACACGCATGACTCGTCACGGCTACACTGTGATCGAGATGAAGCTTCGCGACGCGATCTTCATTCGCGAAGGGATGGGCGAATTCATGCTCTCCAGGGAGCTCCAGGATATCTCCCGGCAGCACGATGCGCAGGCAGTCGTGGTAGGTACCTACGCAGTGGGTAGCAATACGATCTACGTTACCGCAAGGATCGTGCGTGCCACCGATGGTGTTATTCTTTCCTCACACGATTATCACTTGCCGATCGGGCCCAACACCCGCCATCTGTTGCGGACCCAGCGGAGATAATCCCAAGGGTGAACAGGAAGTGCGACAGATGCATGTGCTCTGTCGCATTTTTAATGGCTTCAGTGTGTTCGGTGATCGTGCTGGCCAGTGAATTGGCTAGGTCCGGTTGATTGAATATAGAGGTTCTTGCATGAACATGCGGTTAGTCTGTCATTTTCGATCACTCGTCATGGGGCTCGCCATCACTGTAGCCAGTGCAGGCTTGGGTGTCGCGGCGATGTGGCAGAGTGTGGCCAATGCAGCAGAGGAAGATCTGCTGCGGGCGGAGCACCCGCAAGAGTACATCGTCAAGCAGGGTGATACGCTTTGGGATATCTCGGCGCGTTTCCTCAATGAGCCTTGGCGTTGGCCCGAGCTTTGGCAAGCGAATCCTCAAATTGCCAATCCGCACCTGATCTTTCCCGGTGATCGCCTGACACTGACTTGGATTGAGGGTAGACCCGCTCTGGCGCTTGAGCGCGGTGCCACATATCAGCGGCTCTCGCCGCAGATACGTGAAGAGCTGCTTGAGTGGGCCATCCCTACCATTGTGCCCGATGTAATCCGCCCTTTTCTGACACACTCTCTAGTCATGCAGGCAGATGAGTTCGAGCTTCTGCCCTACATCGTGTCGTTTGCCGAAGGAAATATGCTGGCCGGCTCCAACCAGGACGCCTACGCTCGAGGGGTCGAGTATGATGAGAATGCCTATCAAGTCGTACGTAAAGGCGATCCTGTCGTCAGCCCGCGTTTTCCTGGTATGGTCCTGGGCTACCAGGTGGTTGATGTTGGCGAGGCCCGTATCGAAACGCTGGGTGATCCGGCTACATTGAAATTGACGCGAGCCTCGCGAGAGGTACGCGTTGGTGATCGGTTGGTTGAGCAATGGGAAGCAGACCGTGAAACCATGCTCTTTTATCCTCGGAGCCCGCGGTTTGACATAGAAGGACGCATTGTCGCAGTCTTCGATGGCGTCTCGCGGATAGGGCGCGACCATATTGTGCTGCTCGATGTAGGGGAAGGCGACGGATTGCATCCAGGTGATGTTCTGGCTGTTCAGCAGCGAGGTCGAACCATCAAGGACCCAGTAACCGGCGCGAATGTCCAATTGCCCGATGTCGATGCGGGTCTGGTCATGGTCTTTCGCACCTTCGATAAGGTCAGCTATGCTTTGGTGATGTCCTCCTACCGCCAGATGCATCTGCATGACAAGGTCGTGCGTCCCTGATTCAATTTGGCAGGCAAGGAGTGGGGTGAGTGAACCCGTTCGCATGGCGTGGCCATGGATGAGTCGCTCGTCCGTGCCTGGCTGACCCTGCTGCGTGCCCCGGGTCTCGGGATCAACGCGATCGAACAGTTGCTGGCGCACTATCCCGACCCGGTAGCCGTGGTCAATGCGGGGGCAGCTGCCTGCCAGGTG
>SKWO01000068.1 GCA_007128895.1 Gammaproteobacteria bacterium | reverse complement strand
CACGAACATCCTGTTCGTGTACGCCGCCGCCAGGCCCTACCCCAGCCCGGGTGGAACGGCCAGTGCTGGCTCCATGGGTGCCACCACCCAACCACGGTGGGCCACGACGAACGGCTGGCACCTCACGTTCGGCCCGGATCGGGGGAAGCCGTTGCGAGGGCGTGCATGGACAGGACGTCCATGCTCGAGCCCCCATGGATGGGTTCACGGCGTCCCTCGCAACGGCTTACGCCGAGCCGGGCACGGCACCCAAACCCAAACAACCCAGAGGAGTGAGAGACGCCATGAACGAGTCCGCCCTGCCCCGAGAGCTGGCGCTGCGTATCGGCCTGGCCGCCAGAGCCCTGCCTGATACCGAGCCGGCGCGCCTCATGGCCGTCCTCGTCGACGCCCTCGGCCTGCCGCTGACGCGCAAGAAGCTCGACGCCATCGACGCCACCCAGCTGCGCATGGCCGCCGACGGCGAGCTGACCGAGATGCCGCCCAAGGCGATCGAACAGGCTGTCGCTCTGCTGCGTGGTGAAGGTGAACAGGCCGACGCCGCGCTGCCCACCCCCACACCGCTCACCGAAGGGGAGATGGCCGACGCCATCCGCGTCGCCTTTGCCTCCAATACCGCCACCCAGCTCGACGGCCACTTCGGCTCCTGCGCCCGCTTCCTGATCTACCAGATCGACGCCGACAACGCCCGCCTGATCGACCTGCGTGAGGTCGGACCGACCCCCGACGGCGAAGACAAGAACGGCTGGCGCGCCCAGCTGATCCAGGACTGCCAACTGCTCTACGTCGTCTCGATCGGCGGCCCCGCCGCCGCCCGCGTCGTGCGCAGCGGCGTCCACCCGATCAAGATCCCGGACGGTGGCGAGATCGAGGCGACCATCGCCCGGCTGCAGCACGCCATCGCCAACAACCCGCCGCCTTGGCTGGCCAAGGTCATGGGCATCCCCGCAGAGCAGCGGGTCCACTTCGAGACCAGCGGCGAAGAGGTCTAGGCCATGCTTGAACAGGCGACCGCCGAAGCCATCACCAAGACGCTCGAGCGCGACGGCTGCAGCAGCGATAGCGTGCAGCAACTCAAACAGCGCTTCCCGATGGTCCACTTCACCCTCTGCAGTGACGACGACATCCTCAACGCCCGTCCGGTCGTGGAGCGTCCCGGCTTCAACCTCTACCTGGTCAACAGCCAGGAGCACTGTCTCACCCTGACCAACGACTTCGCCAGCGCCAGCGGAGTCGTCATCGCCACCATCGAAGAGGAGTAGCGCTCGGGTGGAGGAGCCGACCACGCCGATCGCCGACTGCACCGGCTGCCCGCACGCCGACGACCGGCTGCCCGAAGGCCGTTGCCAGCCGGGGGACGCCTGTGTGCGCGTGCGCAGCGGACGCCAGATCGACCGCTTCTTCCGCCAGAACCCCGACCTGGCGCGCGCCTACCGCCACGACCCGTTCTGGGAGCGGCGCGCGATCACCGTACGCTATCTGCCCGACCACCTGGTACCGGAGCTGATCGACGACCCCGACGAAGCGGTGCGACGCGCCTGCGCCGCGCGCCTGTCACCGGATGAAGTCGGCCGCCTGAAGCACGACCCCGACCGTGAGGTGCGCATCACCGTCGCCGACCGCATCACCCCCGGCGAACTCGAGTCGATGGTGGGCGACGACGACTACATGGTCCGTGCCAAAGTCGCCGCCCGCCTGCCGCCGGGCCGGCTCTTTCGCATGGTCCTCGACCCCGACCGCCAGGTGCGCGAGCTGGTCGCCCGACGCATCCACCCGGCCACCCTCGGCATGCTGGCCGACGACCCGGAGCCGGAAGTGCGTCGTATCGTCGCCCAGCGCATCGCCACCGACGAGCTCTTCCGTTTCGTCCGAGACGACGACTGGATGGCACGCTACATCGCCGCCGCGCGCACCCCGGTCGGGCTGGCCCACCTGTGGCGCCGCGAGACCGACGACGAGGTGCGCGAGGCGATCGGCCACCCGGAGCGGGTCGAGGACCTCTGACGCGGCGTCAGAGACTGGCGAAACCGCCCCCGATGGCGTAGAGTTTCGCCGATGAGTCCGACCATGCACGACCACAGCCTCGAGGCCCTGATCGACGCCACCCGTTTCTTCTTCGAACGGGGCTGGGTGCCGGCCACCAGTGGCAACTTCTCCCTGCGCCTGCCCGACGGCACGATCATGATCACCGTCTCCGGCCGCCACAAGGGGGCGCTCGACCGCGACGGGCTGATGGCCGTCGACCATGACGGGCAGCCGCTAGATCCACAGCGGCGGCCATCGGCCGAAACGCTGCTGCACACCCGGCTCTACCGCCGCTGGCCCGAACTCGGCGCCGTGCTGCACACCCACTCCCCCTACGCCACCGTGCTCTCGCGCCGGCTGCGCAGCGAAGACGACGCCAGCGACGACCGACCAAGCCTGCTCCACCTCGACGACTACGAAGTGCTCAAGGCCTTCCCCGGCATCGACAGCCATGAAAATGCGGTACAATTGCCCGTATTTGCCAATACCCAGGATATCCCGCTGCTGGCCGACCGGGTCGACCGCTACCTTGACCGACACGCCGCGCCGCCGGGCTATCTGATCGCCGGCCACGGCCTCTACACTTGGGGCGCCACGGTCGGCGACGCCCGCCGCCACGTCGAGGCGCTGGAGTTCCTGCTGCAGTGCGAGACCCTCACACGGAGGATGACGCCATGAGTGAGATGACCCTCTACCGCCACGGCCAGCGCGAGCCGCTGGCACAGAGCAGCGACCACGCCACCATCGCCGAGCAGCTCGAGCGGATCGGCGTACGCTTCGAGCGCTGGGAGGCCACCGGCGCGCTGCCCGACGGCAGCAGCCAGGACGAGATCATCGAAGCCTACCGCGAATCGATCGACCGCCTGATGCAGACCCACGGACTGCAGTCGGTCGACGTGGTCAGCCTGACCCCGGACCACCCCCAGCGCGACGAGCTGCGCAACAAGTTCCTTGCCGAGCACGTCCACGACGACTTCGAGATCCGCTTTTTCGTCGCCGGCCAGGGCCTCTTCTACCTGCGCCCGAACGATGACGACGTGATCGCCGTGCGCTGCGAGGCCGGTGATCTGATCAGCGTGCCGGCCGGCGTGCGCCACTGGTTCGACATGGGGGCGCAACCCCGATTCACCTGCATCCGCCTCTTCACCACCCCGGAGGGCTGGGTGGCCCGTTTCACCGGCGACCCGATCGCCGGTGACTACCCGCTGCTGGACGCCGCCTGATGGCCCAGGCCATCCTCACCGACATCGAGGGCACCACCTCGTCGATCGACTTCGTCCACCAGGTGCTCTTCCCCCACGCGCGCCGGGCAATGCCCGACTTCCTGCGTGCGCGGGCCGGTGAGCCGGAGGTCGCCGCCCTGCTCGCACGCTTCGAGGGCGCCGGGCTGGAGGCGGTCATCGCCACCCTCGACGGCTGGATGGCCGAGGACCGCAAGGAGACCACCCTCAAGGCGCTGCAAGGGCTGATCTGGGAGCAGGGCTATCGCGACGGCCGCTACCGCGGCCACGTCTACCCCGACGCGGTGGCCGGGCTGCGCCGCTGGCAGGCAGCCGGCAAGCGGCTCTACGTCTACTCCTCCGGCTCGGTGCAGGCACAGCGACTGCTCTTCGGCTTCAGCGAGGCCGGCGACCTGACCCCGCTCTTCGACGGCTACTTCGACACCACCGTCGGCGCCAAGCGTGAGCGCGCCTCCTATACGGCCATCGCCGAACGGATCGGCCTGCCGCCAGGGCAAATCCTCTTTCTCTCCGACATCACGGCCGAACTCGACGCTGCCACCGAGGCCGGCCTGCAGACCACCCTGCTGGCGCGTGACGGCTGCCCTCCGACCAGCGTCCACCCGTGCACCACGACCTTCGATACCATCGAGCCATGAGCCTGAGCACCGTCCCCCATCTGACCACCGCCCTGACCGGGCCACTGCAGCATATCGAGTCCCACCTGCTCGACCACCAGGCCGAGATCGAGCACTGGTTCCGCAGCCAGTGGCTGGCGACGCCGGCCCCATTCTACGGCTCGGTCGACCTGCGCAACGCCGGCTTCAAGCTGGCTCCGGTCGACACCAACCTCTTTCCCGCCGGTTTCAACAACCTCAACGAGGCGTTCCATCCACTCTGCGTCCAGGCGATCCAGTCGGTGATCGAACGGGTCTGCCCGCGGGTGGCACGGATTGTCCTGGTGCCGGAGAACCACACCCGCAACCGCTTCTATCTGGAGAGCGTCGCCACCCTCGCCGGGCTGATCGCACGTGCCGGCTTCGAGGTGCGCATCGGTTCGTTGCTGCCCGATCTCGCCTCGCCCCAGACCATCACCCTCGACTCCGGCCGCAGTCTCCTGCTCGAGCCGCTGCAACGCCGCGGCAACCGGGTCTGTCTCGACAACTTCGACCCTTGCCTGGTGCTGCTCAACAACGACCTCTCCGGTGGCCGACCGGCGCTGCTCGAGGGGCTGGAGCAGCGCGTGCTTCCGCCGCTGGCGCTGGGCTGGAGCAATCGCCTGAAGTCGGGCCACTTTACCCAGTATCGCGCCATCGCCGAGGCGTTTGCCAATCTGGTCGAGATCGACCCATGGCTGATCGACCCGATCTTCCGCAACTGTGGCGAGATCGACTTCATGCAGCGCGAAGGCGAGGAGTGTCTGGCCCACCACACCAGCCTGATGCTCAACAGCCTGCGCGACAAGTACCGTGAATACGGCATCGACCACGACCCGTTCGTGGTGATCAAGGCCGATGCCGGCACCTACGGCATGGGGGTAATGACGGTGACCGATGCCGACCAGCTGCACGCCCTCAACCGCAAGCAGCGCACCCGCATGTCCTCGGCCAAGGAGGGCATGGCCGTGAGCCATGTCATCCTCCAGGAGGGGGTCTACAGCTTCGAGACCTGGGGGCCACAGGAGGCGGTGGCCGAGCCGGTGGTCTATCTGATCGACCACTTTGTGGTCGGCGGCTTCTACCGCGTCCACAAGGGGCGTGGTCCAAACGAGAACCTGAATGCGCCGGGCATGCACTTCGAGCCGCTGGCCTTTGCCGACTCCTGCAACCTGCCCGACGCCAGCCGTGCCCCGGACGCCGAACCGAATCGATTCTACGCCTACGGCGTCATCGCCCGGCTCGCCCTGCTCGCCGCTGCACGCGAGGCAGCGGCCGTCGCCGAAACCCACCTTGACCCGACGGAAGGAGGCTGAGCGATGATCCGCATTGGCGTGGTGATGGATCCGATCCGCTCGATCAAACTGGACAAGGACAGTACCTTCGCCATGCTGATGGAGGCCCAGAACCGCGGCTGGCGCATCGAGTACATGGAGCAGAAGGACCTCTTCCTGCGCGACGGCGTCGCCTTCGGCCAGGCCCGCCATCTGATCGTCCGGCACGACCACGACCGTTGGTACCAGCTCGACCGGGTACCTCACGAGATCGCCCTCGGCGAACTCGACGTGATCCTGATGCGCAAGGACCCGCCGTTCGACACCGAGTACGTCTATACCACCTATCTGCTGGAGCGGGCCGCACTGGCCGGTGCCCTGGTGGTCAATGACCCGCGCGCCCTGCGCGACGCCAACGAAAAGCTCTTCACCGCCTGGTTCCCAGCACTGACCCCACCGACCTTGGTCACCCGTGACGACAGCCTGATTCGCACCTTTCTCGAAGAGCACGGCGAGATCGTTCTCAAGCCGCTCGGCGGCATGGGCGGCGACGGCGTCTTTGTCATGCGCCGGGGAGACCCGAACCTCTCCGTGGCCATCGAACAGCTCAGTGGCCACGGCAGCCGCTTCATCATGGCGCAGCGCTACCTGCCGGAGATCCGCGACGGCGACAAGCGCATTCTGCTGATCGACGGCGAGCCGGTCCCCTACGCCCTGGCGCGCATCCCGCCCCAGGGCGAGACCCGCGGCAACCTCGCCGCCGGCGGTACCGGCCAGGGGCTCCCACTCAGCGAGAGCGACCGGGCCATCTGCGCCGCGGTCGGACCGGCGCTGCGCGAGCGCGGCCTGCTCTTCGTCGGCCTCGACGTGATCGGCGACCGCCTGACCGAGATCAACGTCACCAGCCCGACCTGCATCCGTGAACTCGACGCCCTCTACGCACTCAATATCAGTGGCCTGCTGCTCGACGCCATTGCCCGACGCCTGAAGGCACGCCAGAGCCGCCACCCGACCGAACCGAACACCCCATGAGACCGACCCCTGCCGACCACCGCCCCCTGCGACTTCTGGCCATCCTGTGCGCTGCCCTGCTGCTGGGCGGTTGTGACCGCGCCGCCGATGAGCCGACCTGGCAGGAGACCCTGCTGGTCTTCGGCACGCTGGTCGACATCACCGTGCATGGCGGCGATGAGGCGACCTTCCGCCGGGCGGTCCGCGAGGTCGAGGACGACCTCGGCTACCTGCACGAAGCGCTGCACGCCTGGCAGCCGGGCTCGCTCGGCCGTACCAACCTGCTGCTGGCCACCGGTGGCACCTTCACCGCACCACCCTCGGTGCTGCCGCTGGTCGAACAGAGCCGACAACTGGCCGAACAGAGCGACCACCTCTTCAACCCGGCCATCGGCCAATTGATCGCCCTGTGGGGCTTCCACGGTGAGACCCCGAGCACACCACCCGATGAGGCGGCGATCGCCGCGCTGCTGGAACAGACGCCACGCATGGATCAGATCGTGATCGACGGCATCCGCCTGCGTGCGACCAACCCGGCCGTGCAGCTCGACCTCGGCGCCATCGCCAAGGGCTACGCGGTCGACCGCGCGCTCGAGCTCCTGCACGACCATGGCCTTGTTCACGCCATCGTCAACGCCGGCGGCGACCTGCGCGCCAGCGGCCAGCGCGGCGACCGCCCCTGGCGCATCGGCATCCGCGACCCGCGTGGCGAGGGGATGCTGGCCGTGGTCGAGACCCGCGGCAATGAGGCGCTCTTCACCTCGGGCGACTACGAGCGCTACTTCGAACACGACGGCGTGCGCTACCACCACATCCTCGATCCGCGCAGTGGCCGCCCGGCGCGCGGACTGACCTCGGTCACCGTGCTCCACGATGACGGCACCGTAGCCGACGCCGCCAGCACTGCCCTCTTTGTCGCCGGCCCCGAGGCGTGGCCGGCGATCGCCGCACAGCTCGGCGTTGACCACGTCATGGTGATCGACGAGGCCGGGGCCATCCAGCTGACACCCGCCATGGCCGAACGGGTCCGTTTCGAACAGCGTCAGCAGCCGCGCATCGTCCCCCTGCCATGAGCGCAGCCTGCCTGTGTCCACCCTGCCGCACGGCCTGCTTGCCACTACCCCCACCGACCGGGTGATCGTCGCCATCGTCCTGCTGCTGCTCGGTACGCTTCACTGGCAGGTCTGGAGTGGCCGTGAAGCGGCGACCGAAGCGCGCATCCTCGCCGGCGGCCAGCTCTTTGCCACCGTCTCGCTCGCGCTGGACCAGACCCTGGAAGTGCCGGGGCCACTCGGCATGACCGTGGTCGAGGTACGCGATGGGCGCATCCGCTGCGCCCGCTCACCCGGGCCGAACCGGATCTGTGAGGCCGCCGGCTGGCTCTCGCGCGGCGGCGAGACGGCGATCAGCCTGCCCAATCGGGTGGTGATCCAGGTCCTGGCTCCTGACCCGGACTTCGACTCCGTCCATTTCTGATGCGCATCGAGACGACCCGCGACGACCACCTGATCGCCTGGCTCGCCGCCTTGGCGGTGGTCATTCACATCGCCGAGAGCGCCATCCCGGCACCCCTGCCCGGCTTCAAACCGGGGCTGGCCAATGTCATCACCCTGCTCGCCCTCTTCCTCGGTGGCTGGCGGGCCGCGCTTTGGGTCACCCTGCTACGCCTGCTCGCCGGCAGCCTGCTCAGCGGCACCTTTCTTACCCCCACCTTCTTTCTCGCCGGCGGTGGCGCCCTCGGGGCCCTCGCCCTCCTCGCCCTCGCCAACCGACTGCCCGGCACCGGGCCGATCGGCTACAGCCTGTTGGCCGCCTGCGGCCACATGGCCGGGCAGTTCCTGGTCGCCTGGAGCCTCTTCATCCCCCATCCGGCACTGCTCTACCTGCTCCCTATCTTGATGACACTGGCCGTGATGACCGGACTGCTCAACGGTATAATCACCCAAGGTGCGCTGCTGCACCTGCAACGCCGACGACGTCCAGCCACCGATGAGTAGCCCCGAGATCAACGCCCCGCACCGTGACCGACTGACCCTGATGGTCCTGTTGGCGGTGGCCGTGCACACCATGATCATCCTCGGCATCGGCTTTACCAACCCGCCGCTGTCACCTCCCCCCGAGGAGCTGCAGCGCACCATGGAGATCATCCTGGCGCCGCAACAGTCGCTGACGCCGCCGGACGAAGCCGACTTTCTCGCCCAAGTCCATCAGCGCGGCAGCGGTGATGCGGCCGAGGAGGACGTCCTGGCCAGCGCCCCGGAGCTGGAGCCACTCCCCCTGCTGACCGAGGAGAGCGACGAAAACCTGCTGCCCGAGATCGCCGCGCCCGCCCCGACCCCGCCGGAACAGCGTGAACTGACCAGCCAGCGCCCCGGCAGTCGCCCGCCCCCAGAGGAGCGCCAGCCCGAACCCGAACAGCCACTGCCGGAGAACCTCACGGCGACCCAGCTGATCGAGACCAGTCTGCAGAGCATCATGCGCATGTCGTCGGAGATCGAGCGCCGCCAGCAGTCGTACCGTGAACAGCCGCGCCGTGAGTTCATCTCAGCCAGCACCGAGGCGTACCGCTACGCCGCCTACATGGAGGCGTGGCGTGAAAAGGTCGAGCGGGTCGGCAACCTCAACTACCCGGACGAGGCGCGCCGTCAAGGACTCTCCGGCAGCCTGATCCTCGAGGTCGTGCTGCGACCGGACGGCCATATCGAATCAATCGAGGTGATACGCTCCTCCGGCCATCGCATCCTCGACGACGCGGCGGTGCGCATTGTCCACCTGTCAGCTCCCTTCGGCCCCTTCCCGGAGAGTTTTCGCGACGAGGTCGATCTGCTCCATATCACCCGTACCTGGCAGTTTCTCGCCAGCGACCGCCTGCGCACCTCACGCTGACGCTTCCCTTCCGCCCGGCGCACGGCTACCATTACCGACATGATTGAAACTGCCAACCTGACCGGACACTTCCTCATCGCCATGCCGACACTGGCCGATGACAACTTCTCCCATACCGTGACCTATATCTGTCAGCACGACCAGGAAGGGGCGCTGGGGGTGGTCATCAACCGCCCCGCCGAGGTCCGCTTCGGCGAGCTGCTCGACCACCTGACCATCCACTGCGACGACGACTCGGTCACCGAGGCGGCGCTCTATCACGGTGGGCCGGTTCAGCCGGAGCGCGGCTTTGTCCTGCATAGCCCGCCCGGTGAGTGGTCGGCCTCGCTGGTGATGGAGAACGGCCTGGCACTGACCACCTCGCGTGACATCATCGAGGCGATCGCCCACGGCCACGGGCCGCAGCAGTGGCTGGCCGCCCTCGGCTATGCCGGCTGGGGGCCGGGTCAACTGGAGCAGGAGATGGCCGAGAACGCCTGGCTCAGTGGCCCGGCCGATATCGGCGTACTCTTCGACAGCGCCGTCGAGCGGCGCTGGCCGGAAGCGGCCGCCCGCCTCGGCATCGACCTGAGCCGGCTGGCCACGGTGGTCGGCCACGCGTGACCCTGCTCGGGTTCGACTTCGGCACCCGCCGGATCGGTGTCGCCGTCGGCAACCGCATCAGCGGTACGGCCCAGCCGCTGGTGACCCTGGAGAGCCGCGACGGTGGGCCCGACTGGGCCGCCATCGCCGAGCTGATCGCGACGTGGTCCCCGCAGGCGCTGGTGGTTGGCCTGCCATTGACCCTGGACGGCGAGGAACAGGAGGTCAGCCGCCTGGCACGCCGTTTTGCCAACCGCCTGCACGGCCGCTTCGGCCTGCCGGTCGAGCTGGCCGACGAGCGGCTGAGCAGTCGCGAGGTGGAGCGACGCTTCCCCGAGCAGATCCGCAAGGACCGCTCGGCCACCGACCGTCTGGCGGCGTGCGAGATTCTACAGAGCTGGCTGGAGATGAACCGAGAATGACGACCACAACCCGCGAGATCGAACAGCTGGCCTGCAGCGAGGCGCTCGACCGGCTCACCGACACCCTGCAGCAGGCGATCGCGCAGGGCCGACTGGAACAGCCGCTGATGGTCGGCATCCATACCGGAGGGCTGGTGGTGGCGCGCGAGCTGCATCGACGCCTCGGCCTGGAGAGTCCGCTCGGCGAGCTTGACATCAGCTTCTACCGCGACGACTTCACCCGCATCGGCCTGCACCCGCAGGTAAAGCCGTCACGCCTGCCCTTTGAGCTCGATGACTGCCACCTCATCCTGGTCGATGACGTCCTGCATACCGGTCGCACCATCCGCGCGGCGATGAACGAGCTGTTCGACTACGGACGCCCGGCACGCATCCATCTCGCCGTACTGGTCGAGCGCCCCGGTCGCCAGCTGCCGATCGAGGCGCAGAGCGTGGGCCTCAGCCTCGACCTGGCCAAGGGACAGTATGTGAAGTTGGTGATCGATGACGTGGCGGGGCTCCACCTCTCGGTGCAGGAGCGGCAATGAGCCTGCGCCGCCAGAACCCGCAGCTCGATAGCGAAGGCCGTCTGCGCCACTTTCTCTCCATCGAGGGGCTCGGCCGAACGATCCTGACCGAGATCCTCGACACCGCCGAGTCGTTTGCCGGGGTCGGCAGCCAGCAGGTCAAGAAGGTCCCCTTGCTGCGCGGCAAGACGATCGTCAACCTCTTCTTCGAGGCCAGCACCCGCACTCGCACCACCTTCGAGCTGGCGGCCAAGCGCCTCTCAGCCGACGTACTCAACATCAACATCGCCAGCTCGGCCGCGGTCAAGGGCGAGAGCCTGCTCGACATGCTGCACAACCTCGAGGCGATGCAGTCCGACCTCTTCGTGGTACGCCACAGCGAGAGCGGTGCGGCCCACTTCATCGCCCGCCACGTCGCCCCGCACGTCAGCGTGATCAATGCCGGCGATGGCCGTCATGCCCACCCGACCCAGGCGATGCTGGACATGTTCACCATCCGCCGCCACAAGGGCGACTTCGGCCAGCTGCGCGTGGCCATCGTCGGCGACATCATGCACTCGCGCGTGGCCCGTTCCCAGATTCACGCCCTCACCACGCTGGGCACGGCCGAGGTCCGCGTGGTGGCACCGGCAACCCTGCTGCCGACCGCCGTCGAACAGCTCGGCGTCCACGTCTTCCACGATCTGGCCGAAGGGCTGCGCGACTGTGACGTGGTCATCGGCCTGCGCCTGCAGCGTGAGCGCATGGAGGGCGCCCTGCTGCCGAGCGAGGAGGAGTTCTTCGAGCGCTACGGGCTGACCGAGCGTGCATTGGCGCACGCCCGCCCGGACGCCATCGTCATGCATCCGGGGCCGATCAATCGCGGGGTCGAGATCGACTCGGCCGTGGCCGACGGCCCACAGGCGGTGATTCTCGAACAGGTTACCCTCGGTATCGCCGTGCGCATGGCGGTGATGTCGATGGTGCTGGGCCGCCCGCCGGGCGCCGAGCAGGGAGAGACGACATGAGGCGCATACGGATTCAGGGCGGTCGGGTGATCGACCCGGCCAACGGCATCGACCGCATCACCGACCTGTGCATCGCCGACGGTCACATCGTCGGCTTGGGGTCGCTGGACGACTTTCATGCCGACGAGACGATCACGGCCGAGGGGCTGATCGTCTGCCCGGGGCTGATCGACCTCAGTGCACGACTGCGTGAGCCGGGGCTGGAGACCAAGGCGACCATCGCCTCGGAGTCGGCCGCCGCGGCGGCCGGTGGCATCACCACCCTGTGCTGCCCGCCCGACACCGACCCGGTGGTGGACAACCCGGCGGTGGCCGAGCTGATCCGCCTGCGTGCCGAGCAGGCCGGCAAGGCGCGCGTGGTCCCGATCGGCGCCCTCACCCAACGGCTGGAAGGGCAGCAGATCAGCGAGATGCACGAGCTGCACCGGGCCGGCTGCGCGGTGGTCGGACAGCCCAACCGCTCGCTGGGCAACAGCCTGGTCCAGCGGCGCGCCTTCGAGTATGCCGCCTCGTGTGACCTGACCGTCTTTCTGCGCCCGCTCGATCCGTGGCTCGGCCATGGCTGCGCCCATGAGGGGCCCGTGGCGACCCGGCTCGGGCTGCCGGCCATTCCGGAGAGCGCCGAGACCATCGCGCTGGCACGCGACCTGTTGCTGATCGAGCAGACCGGAGTGCGTGCCCACTTCTGCCAACTCTCCAGCGCCCGCGCCTGCGCGATGGTGGCCGAGGCGCAAGCCCGCGGCCTACCCGTCAGCGCCGATGTCGCCGCCCACCACCTGCACCTGTGCGATCACGACATCGGTGAATTCGACACCCTGTGCCACGTCCTGCCGCCCCTGCGCAGCGAGCGCGACCGCGATGGCCTGTGTCGCGCCGTCGCCGACGGCGTGGTCGGCGCCATCTGCTCCGACCACCAACCGCACGACACCGACGCCAAACTGGCCCCCTTCAGCCTCAGCGAACCGGGCATTTCCGGGCTTGAAACCCTGTTGCCGCTGGCGCTGCGCCTGTGCGAGAGCCACGCCATGCCACTCCCGGAGCTGATCGCCCGTCTGACCAGCCATCCGGCCCGCATCCTGGCCATCGACAGCGGCCACCTGAGCCCGGGCGCGAGTGCCGATCTCTGCCTGTTCGACCCGGAACAACACTGGGTGGTCGAACCCGGTCGCCTGCACAGTCGCGGGCACAACACCCCATTCACCGGCTGGGAGTTGAAGGGTCGCGTGCGCCGCACCCTGCTGGCCGGCCGTACCGTCTTCATGGAGCCGTCCGCATGAACCGAGATTCCCTGTTTGTCGAAAATGCCAGCATCACCTTCCAGCAAGAGTACCCGGGCCGCCAGTTTCTGCTGCGCCTCTATGCGCCACGGATTGCCGAACGCACCCGGGCCGGCCACTTTGTCCATGTCACCTGCGATCCGCTGCGCCCGCTGCGCCGTCCTCTTTCGATCCTGCGCGCCAGCCCGAAAGAGGGCTGGATCGAGCTGCTCTATCGCGTCGTGGGTGAGGGAACGGCGCTGCTCTCGCAACGCAGTGCCGGCGAGACGGTCAACCTGCTCGGCCCGATCGGCCAACCGTTTCAGATCGACACAACCCCTGGAGCACGCCCCCTGCTGATCGGTGGCGGCATCGGAATGCCGCCGATGATCGCGCTGGCCGACCAGCTACGCCACATCGACGGGGTGGAACCGTTCGTGGCGATTGGGTCCGAGCAGCCCTTTCCCTTTACCCCGGCGCGCTCGCCACGCCGGCTGCCCGGCATCGACGCCGCCGTGGATGCGGCCATGCCGCTGTTGGAAGAGTGGGAGATCGACAGCCGCCTGGCCACGCGCAACGGTATCCCCGGCTGCCTCGACGGCTGGGTGACCGATCTGGCCGAGCAGTGGCTGCTGGGCCTGGACACAACGGCCCGCCAACAGGTCCACATCTACGCCTGTGGGCCACACCCCATGCTGGAGGCGGTCGCGGCACTGGCCCACCGCCACGACTTGCCGTGTCAGGTCTCACTGGAGGCCTTCATGGCGTGCGGGCTGGGTGGCTGTGCCGGCTGCACCGTCGCGGTGCGTGAGGACGATGGACAGGTGGCGATGAAGCGGGTCTGTGTGGATGGTCCGGTCTTCGACGCCCGCCGGGTCTTCCCCGGCGGCATCGAGGTGCGCCATCCCGCGGCGAGCGGCTGCGCCGCTACTGCGTAGCGGCCTCAGTCGTCCTCGTCGCGGATACGCAACCCTTCGAAAGAGAGGCCGCTGGCAGGCCCCTTCTTTTCCGGGGCAGGCGTCCCACCGGTAGCCACCTTGGGCGTCGGTTCCGGCGGGTTGGGCGCCTCATCGTCGAGCTTGATCATCAGGCGCAGCTCGTTGGCCGAATCAGCGTGGCGCAGAGCGTCCTCATACGTGATTTGCTCGTCCTTGTAGAGCTTGAAGAGCGCTTGGTCGAAGGTCTGCATTCCCTGCTCATTCGACTTCTTCATGACCCCCTTCAGTTCATCCAAGCGTCCCTTGAGAATCATATCCTGGATCAAGGGAGTTCCCAGCATGATCTCGACCGCACAACGCCGACCTTTGCGATCAACGGTAGGCAGAAGCTGCTGGGCCAAGATGCCCTTCAGGTTCAGCGAGAGATCCATCAGCAGCTGCTGACGCCGCTCCTCCGGGAAGAAGTTGATGATGCGGTCAAGGGCCTGGTTGGCGGTATTGGCGTGCAGGGTGGCGAGGCAGAGGTGGCCGGTTTCGGCAAAGGCGATCGCATAATCCATCGTCTCACGGGTACGGATCTCACCGATCAGGATCACATCCGGGGCCTGGCGCAAGGTGTTCTTCAGCGCGACCTCGAACGACTCGGTATCGACCCCGACCTCGCGCTGACTGATGATGCAGCCACCGTGGCGGTGGACAAATTCGATCGGGTCCTCGATAGTGATGATGTGGCCGCTGCTGTTGGCGTTGCGGTAGCCGATCATCGCCGCCAGTGAGGTCGACTTGCCCGATCCGGTGCCGCCGACCACGAGGACCAGGCCGCGCTTGGTCATGGCGACGTCCTTGAGCACCTCGGGCAAATTCAGCTCTTCCAAAGTAGGAATTTCTGACTCAATACGGCGAATGACCATTGCTGCGCTATTGCGCTGCTGGTAAGCGCTGACACGAAAACGGCCCATGCTGTCGACGGCAATAGCAAAGTTGCACTCGTGCTTATCCTCGAACTCAGAGACCTGAGCATCATTCATGATACTGACCACGACCTCTCGGGCCTGCTCCGCAGTCAGCTTGATGTCCCCGACCTGAGTAAGGCGGCCATTGATCTTGATGCTCGGGGTAAAGCCGGCATTGATGAAGAGGTCCGAGCCCTTCTTCTCATGCATCAGCTTGAGCAGGGGAATGATATCGACCATGCAATCGTCTCCGTCGT
>SKWO01000053.1 GCA_007128895.1 Gammaproteobacteria bacterium | reverse complement strand
GATCGGACTCGCCACCAAGGCATAGGTCCGTCCACCCACCACGATCTGGGTGCTGTACGAGGTGCGCAACGCGTCCAGCATCTGGCGCTGGTGCGACGGGTTCTTGTGGAAGAGATCGATGCTGGCACCGAGCAGCTTGTCCGGATCGAAGTTCGGCAGATCCTGGCGGATCTGGTTGGCGCCGGTACGGAACATCTGGTGCACCGCTTCGTTCAGGTAGATGATGTTGTGCTGCGCATCAGCCACCATCACGTTGGCCGTCACGCTGTCCAGGGCATTCTTGATGCGCAGGTTCTCGTTGCCAATGCGGCGGCTCTCGGTGATGTCGGCATTGAGCTTGGCCTGCATCTGCTCGAGTGCATGCATCACCTTGCCGATCTCGTCGTTGGCGGTGATGACGATCTGATTATCGAGCTTGCCCCCGGCGATGGCAGCGAAGTAGCCGACGGTGCGGTCGAGCGGATTGACGATCGCGCGGATCAGCAGGAAGCCGATCAACGAGGCGAGCAGCACGCCGAACAGAATCATTGCCATGGCAATGTTGCGGGTCATCTCGTACTCGGCCACGGCAGCGGCGTACTCCTCGGCGGCGACGTCGAGCTGCAGCTGGAGCAACTTTCCGGCGGCCTCATTGGCACGCCAGAAGGCCGGGTTGGTCACCCGTACCATGTGCATGTTGGCCTCGGAGAACTCGCCCCGGTTGTACATCTCCACTGACGGCCGCAACCCCTCGCGCACGAAGAGGCCGCGCAGATCGGCAAACTCCTGCGCCAACCGCGCCTCCTCCGGCGTCAGGTAGGTCTGCATGTAGGCGTCCCAGATCTCGGTGATGCGCTCGATGTTGCGGAGCACCTGATCGGTGTGCAGGGTGATCGGGTGGTCGTGCAGCACACTCTCCTCGAGCCGTGGATCGTGCATCGCGGCCAGGTTGAGCTGGATGATATTCTCGCGCATCAACCCGTCGATCTCGGCCACCTGCCCGGTCGGAATCATCCGATCTTCGTAGACAGTCTCAAGCCGGTCATCGGTATTGGCCATGCCTCGAAGGCCCATGAAACCGATCACGATGAGCAACACCGACAGCAGCACGATGACGAAGATCAGTTTCGCCTTGATGGTAATGTTTTTCATAGCCCCTCTCCTCTGTTCGGCGTCTCAGCCGGCTGCGCCCGCCGCGTAGTGGTCGACCAGCCCCATGTCGCCACTGCTCATCAGCTTCTCGATATCGACCATGATCACCATGCGTTCATCGATGGTCGCCAGACCATTGATGTACTCGGTATCCAGCACGGCACCGAACTCGGGGGCCGGGCGGACCAGCTCATCCTTGACCGCGATCACGTCGGAGACGCCATCGACGACCATGCCGATCACCCGCCCGCTGATATTGAGGATGATCACCACGGTGAACTGGTTGTATTCGACGTCGCCAAGGTTGAATTTGATGCGCATGTCGATGATCGGCACGATGATCCCGCGCATGTTGATGACCCCCTTGATGAAGGCGGGTGAGTTGGCGATCTTGGTCACCGCATCGTAGCCGCGGATCTTCTGCACATTGAGGATATCGATGCCGTACTCCTCACTGCCCAGGGTAAAGGTCAGGTATTCGCGCGAATCACCGCCGGTGGCGGCGCTCTCTTGCAACTCTTCACTCATGGGGACCCCCTCTGTTCAAGCAATTCATGTCATGCACCCTTCTGACTGAGACGGACCAGCGCGTCGATATCGAGGATCAAGGCCACCCGGCCGTCGCCCATGATCGTCGCGCCTGAAACGCCCTCGATCTTGCGGTAGTTACTCTCCAGACTCTTGATCACCACCTGATGCTGAGCGACCAGTTCGTCGACCATCAGTGCCGCCTTGCCCTCGTTGGACTCGAGGATCACCACGATACCCTCTTCGGGCCGGGTACAGCGGGCGTCGATGTGGAAGACCTCGTGCAGCACCACCAGCGGCAGGTATTCGCCACGCACATGGACCACCCGACCCTTGCCGGAGACCGTCTTGAGCTGCTCGGTCTGCGGCTGGATCGATTCGAGGATGGCGGTCAGCGGCGCGATGAAGATCTCATCGCCCACCCGCACCGACATGCCGTCCAGGATCGCCAGCGTCAGCGGCAGGCGAATCAGGATGCGGGTACCGCGGCCTGGCTCCGACTCGATCTCGACCCGTCCGTTCATCTCCTCGATGTTGCGTCGCACCACGTCCATGCCGACGCCGCGGCCGGAGATGTCGGTCACCTTCTCGGCGGTGGAGAAGCCAGCGGCAAAGATCAGCTGCCAGACCTCCTTGTCGCTCGGATTCTCCGCCATCGGAATGCCACGCTCGGCCGCCTTGGCCAGCAGCTTTTCGCGATTCAGGCCGGCGCCGTCGTCACTGATCTCGATGACGATGTTGCCGCCCTGGTGGCTGGCGCGCAGGATGATCTCGCCCTTCTCTGGCTTGCCAGCGGCACGGCGCTGCTCCGGTGACTCGATACCGTGGTCGATGCTGTTGCGCACCAGGTGGTTGAGCGGATCGGCCAGCTTCTCGATCAGCCCCTTGTCCAGTTCGGTATCCTCGCCAATCAGTTTCAGCTCGACCTTCTTCTTCAGGTTGGCGGCGGTATCCCTCACCACGCGCGGGAAGCGGCTGAAGACGAAGCTGATCGGCATCATGCGGATCGACATCACCGCCTGTTGCAGATCGCGCGAGTTGCGCTCAAGGTTGGAGAGGCCGTTGAAGATACGCTCATTGGTGACCGGGTCGAGCACCTCGGCCGACTGGGCCAGCATGGCGTGGGTGATGACCAGCTCACCGACCAGGTTGATCAGCTGGTCGACCTTCTCGACACTGACCCGAATCGAGCTTTCCGCCGCGGCTGCGGCCGGCTTCTTGTTGCCGTTGCCACCGCTGCTCCCGCCGCCACCAGGTACGGCTCGTGCCGGGGTGCGCGACGCCGGTGGCTTGCTGCCACCCGCTGCAGCCGGTGCGGCGGGCGAGTCAGCTGCGGCCGGGGTGCCGGCCGCGCCGTCGAAGAAGCCGTAGCCCTGCGCCTGCTCCGCCCGTTCCTGCTCGGCCACTTCGGCCACCTGCTCCATGCCCGGGCTGCCACCAAAGAGGCCGAAGCCGTCGTCCTCCTGATCATGCGCTTGCTCGGCCAGCCGTTCACTGCCGGGGGCGTCGTCGAAGAAGCCGAAGCCCTGCTCATCCTCGCCAATATGTTCACTGCCCGGCGCGCCGTCAAAGACGCCAAACGCGTCGTCGTCGGCCTCGGCAGCGGTAGTCGCCGGCGCCAAACCGTCATCCGGCGTGATGCTCACCTGTTCCGGCTCACAGACAAAGGCGAAGGTATCGGCAATCGCCTCGGCACCCAGCTCGCCGGTCAGCGCCAACCGGTGACAGCCGTCACTGCCGTCGGAGAGCCGCTCAAGGGTACCCATGGCGGCCAGATCGGTAAAGAGCGCCTCCAGCGCCTCCGCATCGGCACTGAATGTCTCATCCGGGCGAAACGTGATCAGCCAGCGGTGACCACTGACCGCCGGTTCTACCGCGCTTGTGGTCTCATCTGGGGTGGAGGCGACGACCTCAGCCGACGCCTCACCACTGGCCAGCCGATCAAGCAGTTCACAGACCTCCACCACCTGCACCTCATCGACATCGCCCTCGTCCTGGTGGGCGGCGAGCTGCATCTTGAGCACATCGCCGGCCTTGAGGAAGGCGTCGATCATCTCGTCGGTCGGCGCCAGCTCCTGCTTGCGCAACCGGTCCAGCAGCGTCTCCAGCACGTGGGTGACCTCGGCCATGTCGGTAAAGCCGAAGGTACCGGCACCGCCCTTGATCGAGTGAGCGGCACGAAAGATGGCGTTGAGCTCTTCAAGATCGGGGTTGCCGATATCGATGTTGAGCAGCAGATTCTCCATATTGGCCAGATGCTCGGCGGTCTCCTCGAAGAAGACCTGGTAGAACTGGCTCATGTCGATGCTCATGCGCGCCCCCTCACTGTACGGCCGAGCGGCCGGATCAACCGATGACCTTGCGAACGACGTCGAGCAGCTTCTGCGGGTCGAACGGCTTGACCAGCCAGCCGGTAGCACCGGCGGCACGGCCCTGACTCTTCATCGCCTCGCTCGACTCGGTGGTCAGCATCAGGATCGGTACGCTGCGGTACTGCGGCATGGCGCGGAGCTGCTTGATCAGGGTCAATCCATCCATGCGCGGCATGTTCTGGTCGGTGAAGATCAGGTTGAAGCTGCCAGAACGCGCCTTGTCCAGGCCGTCCTGGCCATCGACCGCCTCGGTCACGGTGTAGCCGGCCCCCTTGAGGGTAAAGGAGACCATCTGACGGATCGACGCCGAGTCGTCCACCGTGAGAATCGTCTTGGGCATGTATCACTCCTTGTTGGTTGGCCCACTGCCGTGCGCCGTTGGCAGGTCTGTATTTAGGTATAGCAGGTCAAGGTTGCAGTTTCCATCTTTGCCGGCGTACTCATACCTCAAAAGAGGTCGATGTCGCCGGAGCTCATCTTGTTTTGCGAGACCGGGTTGTGGTGCAACGCATCGAGCCGCTTGCCGGCCTCCTCCAGCGAGCTGCGTACGCGCTCCAGGCGGGCACGGCACTCGTGGCTGGCCGACTCATAGTGCTCCTCTTGCTCCAGCGGCAGCGAAGCCAACTCACCGACAATCACCTCGACCTCTTCGAGGCGCCGACCGGCGTGGCCGAGCAACTGGCTAGTCAGGTCCTGGAACTGGAGCGAGGTGATCGCGGTGCGGGCATTCTCCTCCACCTCGACGCCGATCTGTGAAAGCCGTTCGACCGAGGCGTTCATGCGCCGGTTGATCTCGCCGATCGCATCCATCATCTCGTGGACCTCGTCTTCCGATTTATGCAGGAAGCCGACATCGCGCGTGGCCATCGAGCTGATCGCCTGCTGCGCACGCGAGACCGAACCCAGCACATCACCCATGTGGGTGCGGATCTGCTCACTGAACTGGGTCGAACGCATCGAAAGGGCGCGCACCTCGTCGGCGACCACGGCAAAGCCACGCCCGGCCTCACCGGCCCGCGCCGCCTCAATGGCGGCATTCAGCGCCAGCAGGTTGGTCTGCCCGGCAATCTCCTCGACGTCACCGAGGATCTGCACGATGCTGTTGATCTCGTGGCCAACGCTGTCCATCAGCGCCACCATCTGCTCTGCCTGCTCACCGGTCTCACGGCTGTTGCGGGCAAAGATCTTGAGGGTCTCAGTGATGTCCTCGATGAAACCTTCCAGCGTCACCTGTTCCGGTTCACCGGACTTGGCGCCACGCAGGGTGTCGTCGGAGGTCAGATCCAGGGCAATGCGCGCCTGCTCGGTACTCAATTCTTCCAGACGGGTGAAGCTGGGAATCAAGCGATCGATGGTATCGGCCAGGATCGAGCGCACCTGCTCCAGCTCGGCCCGCGCCGTGGTGAACTGTTCGCCGAACTTGGTCGACATGGTGTCGAAGAGCTCTTCGGTGCGCTCGGCCACCTCGCCAACCTCACGGTCGACTTCGGCCCAGCGCTGCTCCTCGCGCCGCTTGACCGCAGCGATGGTGTAGAAGAAGATCACGGCCCAAACGAGGTAGACCCCGCCGAAGACCGCAACGTGGATCAGCTGAAAGAGGATGGAGAGTTCCCAGAAGGTCCCGATATACCACTCGATGGCGACACCCACGGCCGCCGCGGCCAGGCCGATGCTCATCGCCTTGCTGTAGGTTCGAACAATCTCGAACATGCCCCCTCCGGCCTGTCGTATCAGTATCTCAGTATATTCCAGCGCGCCGCATAATCATACTACTGACCCAGTTCGCGCCGCTGTTTCAGCCAGGCGTCGGCCGCCTCCCGCGAACGCACCACCTCACGCCGGTTGAGCCAACGCAGCGTGCGGTTGCGATTGCGCAGCGCCTCCTCGTGGCCGCCGGCGCCGGCGACCAGGAACCACTTGTGCGCCTGTACGAAGTCCTGCTCGACCCCGCGCCCCTGCATGTAGAGCACCCCGAGGTTGTTCTGCGCCTCGGCCAGCCCCTGCAGCGCGGCCAACTGATACCAGTGGGCGGCCTGGGCGAAGTCCTGCACCACCCCTTGTCCGTGGTAATAGAGTGCCCCCAGGTTGTTCTGCGCCTGGGCGTGGCCCTGCACAGCAGCCTGCTGATACCAGTGCGCACCCTGCGACGGATTGGCCGCCACCCCGATACCGTGGACGTACATGAAGGCGAGCGCGACCTGCGCCTCGGCATCGCCCCCCTGGGCCGCCGCCTGATAGAGGGCAAAGGCCCGCTGCGGCTCGCCGGCCGCCATGGCCGCGCGCGCAGCAGAGACATCGGCCTGCGCCACCAAGGGCAACAGACAGACCATCCATATCAGTACTCTCATCCGCTCCACTCCCGCCAGCCGTCGATGCGTGGAAACCAGAGCCCCAGCCGAATCGGCCGGGACGCATCCATTTGCCGCATCAAGGCGGCATAGCCATCCAGTTGCGCCCGGTAGCGCGCCACTTCGCGATCGAGAAAGGACTCGAGCGCACCACCGCCATGCCAGCCGGTCTTGTAGTCGACGATCCAGCGCACGCCGTTGTTGTCGATGAAGGTTCGATCCAACACCACACGAATGATGCGCCCGTCGACCACACCGGTCAATGGATACTCGCAACGGGCGTCGCGGTGGGCCGGATCGAAGAGCCAGCGCCCTCGCGGGCTGTCGAAGAGGCGGCAGAGGGTATCGACCACGATATCAGCCGCCTCATCGAGAGCAGCCGGCGCCACCCCTTCGGCGGCCAATAGATGCCGATAGAGTGGGCGTTCGCCCTGGACACGGGCACACTTCCACTGCGCCACCCCCTGCTGGCCAATGGTCTGCAGCCGAGCATGCACGACGACCCCGACTGCACGCGCCGTGCTGCCGGCCCAGGTGAATTCGACCGGCGCCGTCTCGGCGGCACTCTCCGTAACCGGCCAGTTGATCGAGGCCGGTGGTGCCGGCGGCACCCAGGTCAGCGGCAGCCGATAGCACGGAATGGGGTCGACCACCGCCTCGGTGGCTGTTGGCTCGACGGGCGGTTCCAGCATGGCAAAATCACGGCCCACCACCGGCCAGAGCCGCTCGAGCAGGCTGCCGCCGGTCGGCTTCGCGTCCCCGTCAGCATTGGGCCGGGCGTGGCCGAAGAGGTGCAGCCGTCGCCGCGCCCGGGTCGCCGCCACATAGAGCAGGCGCCCCTCCTCATGCAGCTCGCGCTGCCGTTCGAGCTGGCGCAACAGCTGGTAGAGACGGTCCTGTTCCCCCTTGCCGGCCAGCGGCGCCAGCAGCAGGTCGCGTCCACCAGGGTGGCCCCGCTCCAGCCAGCGCAGCGCCTCGACCGCCGGCGGCGGCTTGCCGGCCCCCAGCCGAGGCAGGATCACCGTATCGAACTCCAGCCCCTTGGACTTGTGCATGGTGAGCACCTGAACACGGGCCACCGCGGCGGCCTGCGGACGGGTAAAGAGCTGCCCGGCCTCCGTTTCGAGCCGTTCGAAGTCGGCCAGATCCCCCCCCTCATCGAGCCGTTCCAGTAGTTCGAACAACAAAACGGCCGCATCGAGATCGTCGGCGTCGTGCAGAGAAGCTGGCCCGCCGAGCTGCTGCCACGCCCCCTCCACCAGCCGGCGCAGCGGGATCCGGCGGACACGCTCCAGCGCCGCGCGGATCGGGTCGTGCAGACGCTCGATCCGACGGCGATCGGCCTCATCCAACCGTGCCAGCGTGGCGGCGTCGAAGAGCGCCTCGCTCAAGCTGGCATGGCCCTGTCGGGCCAGCTGCTCCAGCGCCGCCAACGAGAGACCGCACCACGGCGCCCGTAGCAGTGCCAGCCAGGCCACGCGATCGGCCGGATGGAGCAGTGCGCGACAGAGGGCGAGCAGGTCCTGCACCACCGGGCGCGCACCGAGCCGTTCGATCTCGACCGCCCGGCAGGCGATCCCGGCCTGACGCAGGGCCGGCAGCAGCGCGGCGGCATGGCTGCGGCCACGCACCAGGATAGCAACATCGCCCGGTTCCGGCGCATCCAGCGCCGCACGGACCTGCGCCACGATCGCCTGCGCCTCCCGCGTCGGGTCGTCCTCCAGGGCGGCGTGCACCGTCACCGCCGGCACCCCGACCGCCGGGTGCCACGGTATCGACGGGCTGAAGCTGACCGCGCCCTCATCCGGATCGTCGAATGCGGGCAGCACACCGGCGAAGGTGGCGTTGACCCACGCCACCACGTCGGCGCTGGAACGGAAGTTGACGCTCAGGCGGAGTGGCTGCGGCCGCAGCTGACCGACACCGTGGTCACGCACCTGAAGAAAGAGGCCAACCTCGGCCTGACGGAAGCGGTAGATCGACTGCATCGGGTCGCCGACCAGAAAGAGGGTACGCCCGTCATCGGGCTGCCATCCGGCCACCAGCCGCTCCAGCAGGGCAAAGTGGGTCAGCGAGGTATCCTGGAACTCATCCACCAGCAGGTGGCGGATGCGGTAGTCGAGGCTCAGGGCCAGATCGGTCGGCGCCTCCGGCTCGCCCAACGCGCGCAGCGCGGCAATGGTCATCTCGGCGTGGTCGACCTCACCGCGTTCGGCGAAGAGCAACGCCAGCTCGGCGGTCGCCTGCGGCAGGATCGTGGTCAGCGCCTCGAGGATCGCCCACTGCCGCTCGTCCAGCCGCGGCTCGGGCAAGCGTGCCAGAAAGGCGAGCGCCTGCACTGCCCGCTCATCCAGGGTCGCCAGCAGCGCGAGCATCTGTGCCTTGTGCGCCTCCAGCGCCGCCTTTTCGGCAGCATCGCGTCCCTGCCCCTTGGCGGGAAAGCCCTCACTCTTGGTCAGGCTGCGGCGCGGCGTGCCGGCCGTGGTCAGCATCAGCCCGGCCAGTGCCTGCCATTGCGACAGCGCCTCGACCGTGGCGGGCAGCGCGCCATCGACCGCCTCGAGCGCACCCAGGTCACTGCCCCGGCCCGGCGCCACCTCCTCACGCAGGATCAGTTCGCGCCGCCAACGGGCCGCACGTCCGGCCACCTGGCCCAGTTCGGTGAGATCGAGGCACTGGGCCAGTGCCTGGCGGCAGCGCTCCATGCGCTCAACGGCCAGGCGCTGCAACGCTGCCTCCAGCTCATCACGGGTATGGCGCGCATCGTAGAGGTGGTGCAGCCACTGCTCACGCCGTGGCAACAGCGCCGCAATCAGCTCGGCGACCTCGTCGGCGCGGTTGTCGCGGTGCAGCAGCAGCCGTTCGAGCTGACGACCGACGGTCCCTGCCTCCTCCAGCCGGTCGACCAGCCGGCGGGCCGCCTCCTGATAGAGCGGGCCGGCGTCATCGGCCGGCTGCGCCGGTGCGCCCATGCGCGAGAGCACCGGCATCTGGCGCACCAGCGCATGGCAGAGGGCGTCGATGGTGGTGACCCGCAGCCGCCCCGGCTGGCGACACAGGGCCCAGCCGCGCTCGCGGTCGCGTGCCGCTGCCCGACCGGCGATCTGCCACAGATCGCGCGCATGTCCAGCTTCCGGCTCCGGACCGTCGGCCGCGGCCAGAGCAGCCAGGATACGCCCCCGCATCTCGCCTGCCGCCTTGCGGGTGAAGGTGATCGCGACCACCTCCTCGGGCGCCTCGGCGGTGGCCAGAAGAACCAGAAAACGGCGCGTCAGCAGCTCCGTCTTGCCGGAGCCGGCCGGCGCCTGGACGATAAAGGAACGCCCGGGGTCGAGCGCCGTCTCACGCGCCTGCCCGTCATCCGGCCTCATGCCGACACCTCCGTCACGGGGTGCATCAGTCGCCGTTCGGCGACCCGACAGAGCGGTCCCAGCGGGCACCAGTCACACGCCCCGGGCAACGGATCGACGGCCGCTTCGCCTGCGGCAAACTGCTGCGCCAACCGAGTCAGGGCTTCATCCCACTGTGGCAACAGCTCGGCCAGGGTACACGGCTCTCGGCCCAGCTGCGTCCCCACCCCCGGTAACAGCCCCTCGTCCCGCGCCACGCCATCGAAGTCGATCACGTCATGGCGCAGACGGGCATGGACCAGCGCGGCCAGTGGGCCCTCATCCAGGGTCACGGCATAAAGCGGCAGCTGGGGGGCCTCCGGCCGCTCACCCAGCCAGCCCGACGCACCCACTTGGCCACTCTTGTAGTCGATCACCACCCGGCTGCCGTCCGCCAGACGGTCGATGCGGTCGACCCGCAGGGCCAAGGCCAGACCGGCAAAGGTGATCTGGCGCTCGCCCTCGTTGGCCTCGACTTCAAAGGGGGCCCGCTCGGCTTCGAGCTGCAGCAGCGGTACGATCAGCGCGGCCAGCCGCTGCTGTTCCAGAGCGGCCCAGCGCAGACCGTAGCGCTCGGCGATGCGCCGCTCTCTGAGCGCCGCCGCCACGGCCTCCTCGACCTCGCCGCGGCGCGCCGCTGCATCCAGCGCGAGCAGCGCGGCCTGGCTGCGGAGCCGATTCCAAAGATGCTCCAATGCCGTATGCAGCAGACGGCCACGCTGCCGCAGATCCATGCCGAAACCGGGCGTCTCGAGCGCACGCGCGCCCAAGCGCAGCTCGGCAAAGGCGCGAAAGGGGCAACCCGATTGCAGCTCGAAGAGTCGTGACCCGCCACTCACATGGGGGTCGCGCCACGGCGGGGCCGCCTCGTCGACAAAGGCTTCGGTTTCACCCGCGGCCAGGAGCCGGGCGGCTGCGGTCGGCCAGGGTGTCACCGCTTCCGCTGCAGCCGGCAGCGCCGCCAACAGCGGACTGGGGCGCAGCTCGCGGTCGCCGTCGCGCAGCGGGTGGCTGTAGACCCGGTCGGGCGCGCTGGCGGCCAAGTGGTCGAACAGACGCCCGGCAAAGGCGAGCTCGCGCTCGCTGGAGGCGTGCGGCATACCGTGGCGTCGCTGGAAGGCGACCGGCAGAAAGGGGTTGGGGCGGGCCACCGGTGGCCACGCCTCATCGTGCAGCCCCATGACCCAGAGGTGGTCGAAATCGAGGCCACCCGCCTCAAGCAGCCCGAGCACCTGCAGCGGCGCCTCGGCGCCGCGCGGCTGGAAGCGCTGCTCCCGACAGATCGTACGCAACCAGCGCAGACGCTCGGCAAAGCGCTCCAGTGTCACCACCGCACCCAGCGCCGTGAGCCGCTGCATCGCTTCCAGCACGGCCTGCCACGCCTGATGCTCCTCGCTCGACAACGGACGCCCCCGTGCCCAGCCAGCCAGTGGCGGATCACCTTGCAGCCCATCACGGCGCCACTGGATCAAAGCGCCCAACTGAGCCGCCAACTGCGGTGCGGCATAGGGGGCCTCGCGCCCGGCGGCGCGCCCGCCCGCCAACCAGTGTAGCGTGGCCAGATCGACCGTCAGCCGTCCCTCCCGACGCAGCTCGGCATCGAGCAGCGCACGCCGCGACTGCTCCTGCGGCCACCCCTCGAGCCACGGCGAACGCAGCAACAGACTCGCCTGGTCAAACGGCAGACGCCCCTTGGCCGCCAGCTCAAGCAGCCGAAAAAAGTCACGCACCAGTGGCACATCATGGAGCGCCGGCCCGAGCGAGAGGTTCCAGGGCCGCTCGACCACCGGCAATGGAAAAGGTCGGTCGGGCAAGAGTACTTCGCTCAGGACGCGCTCGATCTCGTCACGCCGCTGGTCAAGGTCCAGCACAACCACACCGATACGGGCCGTCGGCTCGCGCTCCAGCCACTCACGCGCCCATCGGGCCATCGCCACGACCTCGTCGGCAGCGGTCGGCAATGCGCGACAGACCGCGCTTCCCCGCACCACCGGCAGTGGCAGCACATCGACGTGCGTCCCTGCCCGGCCCAGCACCTCGAGCAGGCGCTGCTGCTGCGGCGTCAACTCATCGAACCCGGCCAGCAGCAGCCGTGGCGGCACGCCCATCTGCCCAGCCTTGACCGCCTCGGCGACGGCATCGGCCAACAGCGCTTCGTCCAACCAGCCCTGCTGCTCAAGCACGGCCCGGTAGGCCGCCTGCCAGTCGAGGAAGGCGCGCACATCGTCACTGGGACAATCGCTCAACGCCGGAGGCGCCACCTGCCAGGCGTGCAGCAATCGCCACGCCTCCATCGCCTGTGGCGCCACCTCGGCGGCCCGCAACAGCATCGAGGCGGCGGCCGATCCGGTGATCACCCGCTCCCACACGGCCCGCGCAGCCAATGGCTCCAGCACCCACCGCGGGTCACCGCCGTCCAGCACGGCCTCCTGCCAGCAGCGACGCAACCAGGCCGACCATGGCAGAATGGTCGGGCTCTCCCAGACGGTCTCCCCGGCTGCCAGGCGCGCCCGGTCGTGCTGCTCTCGCAGTTGGCGCGCCAACCGCCGATTGGCCGTCAGCAGGCACGCTCCGTCACGCAGTGCTCTGATCCATGCATCATCCATTCTGATGCGATTATACCGCCTGACCCAACCGGCGCGGTGCGCTGTTGTACAATTTCGCCGATGATGCCTTTACCCACCTATCTTCGGTGCCCCGACGGGAGAGACCGCACATGCTGAACCTCCTGCCCTGGCGCCGCCAGCGCCCGAAAGTGGTTCACAAGCAGGTCCGCGGCCACGACGAGCCGATTCTGGTGCTGGAGGATGGCGACGGCATGCGCTCACTCCATTTCGGCCGTGGCGCGGTCCAGAGCCGGATGGCCGTGGATGATCCCAGCCGCCTGGTTCTGACCTACACCCAGGCGATGATGGCGACGCTGCTCTTTGCCCCACCGCCACGCTCAGCATTGCTGATCGGACTCGGCGGCGGTTCACTGGCCCGCTTCCTCCACCACCACTTCGCCGACTGCACCGTGCACGCGGTGGAGCCGGACGCCGACGTGGTCCGGGTCGCCCGCGACTGGTTCATGCTGCCCGGCGACGCCCGCCTGACCCTCAGCCAGACCACCGGTGAGACCTTCATGGCCAGCGCGCCGACTGACCGGCACGACCTGCTGCTGATCGACGCCTACGAGGCCGATGGCCCGGCGCGCGCCATCGAGAGCGAAACATTCTTCACCGCCTGCAGGGAGCGGCTCGCCCCCGGCGGTGTGCTGACGATCAACCTGTGGGACAACCCACCCGAGTACGCCCGCCGCCCGCTCGACCTGCTCGAGAGCTGTTTCGACGGCCGCCTGCTGCGCCTGCCGGTCGAGGGCAAGGGCAACCTGATCGCCTTCGCCTTCCGCGACCACCTGCCCGATCTTGCCTCCCGCGACCACGACCACACCGCCGCCCTGCTCGCCAACGCCACCGGCCTGCCACTCAAGCAACTGCTCAACCGGCTGCGCCAACACAACCCCCGGCGGCGCCTCTCGCTGTCGGGTTGAGATAGGTTGGGTTGGGTGGTGTCCTTGGGTTGGGTGCCACACCAATTTTGCGGGTTGCCGGAGCCGTTGATTAGGCCTTTCCCGCCTTTTTATACCTAGCCGCGCTGGTAAACAACTCTTTGGCACGAGTTCTCACCCCAGTTTGATCCAGTTGGTAGCCACGGCGCTCCATGATCTGGCGAACCATGCGTCCTATCATCTGCTTCCACCGGTCAGGCCTGATTTCATCTCCAAATTTTGCCAACAGCTGTGGTTGAATCCCCTCCAGCGCCGGCCGTTGAAGGTAAGTGGTTGTGTCGAGACGGACGAGAGACTCTTCGCTATTGAGAAACTGCCAAAGAGCTATTCCAGTAGGGGTTTGCGCCAGATCAGAAAAAGAACCTGCATCAAAATCGAACATATCCATCTCCTTGCGTTGCTTGTTGAACACGCCTGCATTATACATGTTATATATGACATGTCAAATAAAAGATACGCAAAAGCAAAGGGCAAAACTCAAGAACGAAGCACGACGACCTAATCTGTAACCAACGCTCCTACCTGGACTGAACGTGGGGTGCCAGCCGGTCGTCGTGGCCCGCCCACGCTGGGTGTCGGCACCAAGGGAGCCAGCACCGGACGTTCCACCCGGGCTGGGGTAGGGCCTGGCGGCGGCGTACACGAACAGGATGTTCGTGTCCGAGCCCCCATGGGCGAGTTGCAACGCAACGAGCGCCCGGCCATGGAAGGCCGGGCAGGACTTGAGGGCGAAGCAGGAGTGCGAAGCCCTCAAGGGTTCACGGCGTCCGTCGACAGGCCCTACCCCAGTCCGGACAGCACCACAACCAAAGGTTACCCGCAACGGCTTACGCCGAGCCGGGCACGGCACCCAACACTCGGTCCGGATCGAGGGAGGTGGTTGCGTGATAAAATGGCCCGTTTTTGAACCATCGACACGGAGCCGTCGTGGCACAGCCGATTCCCCTGCTTGATCCGCAACTGAGCCTGAAACCGGGCCACCGCGCTGTCTGTGGCGGCCTGGCCGGCGCCGCCGCCGGACTGCTGGCCGCCCGTCTCGCCGCCCACCACGACGGGCCGCTGCTGGCCGTGGTCAGCGACCCGCTGGTCGCCCAGCGGCTGGAAGAGGAGCTGCGCTTCTACGCGCCCAAGGCACTGCACGGGGCGATCCACACCTTCCCTGACCACGAGACCCTACCCTACGACCTCTTCTCGCCCTATCAGGACATCATCTCCGACCGCCTGACCGTACTGGCGCGACTCCCCACGATGCAGCACGGCATCGTCATCGTGCCGGTGGCGACCCTGATGCAACGGCTGCCGCCGCGCGACCACCTCGAACGTCACTCCCTGCTGCTCGACACCGGCCAGCACTTCGACCTCGAGGCGACCCGCGCCCGCTTGGAGCAGGCCGGCTATCGCTGCGTCTCACAGGTGCTCGAGCACGGCGAGTTTGCCGTGCGCGGCAGCCTGCTCGACATCTTTCCGATGGGCAGCGAGACCCCCTACCGCATTGAACTCTTCGACGACGAGATCGAATCGATCCGCACCTTCGACCCGGAGAGCCAGCGCTCGGCAGAGAAGATCGCTCAGGTCCGCCTGCTGCCGGCGCGCGAGTTCCCGCTCGACGAGGCTGCCATCACCCGCTTCCGCCAGAACTGGCGCGCCACCTTCGAGGGCGATCCGCGCCGCGCCACCGTCTACGCCGAGGTCAGCGAAGGCAACGCCCCGGGCGGCATCGAGTTCTACCTGCCGCTCTTCTTCGAGACCACGGCGACCCTGTT
>SKWO01000066.1 GCA_007128895.1 Gammaproteobacteria bacterium | reverse complement strand
GACTGGGTCGGTGTGGGCGTCTCTTCTCGCAGCAGGTGCCAGAGATGGTCGCTGACCAGACGTTCATAATAGTTGGTGATATCGAGCACGGCGCTCTCCTGATTGGGTTGGAACGTTCACTGTATAGGCCAGATCGGGCGGCATGGCAAGTCGAGGTGGCCGCATGGTTGTTGCGCGTTGAGGCATGCGCTAGTCTTTACAGTTGGATGACCAAGGAGGAAACATGACCAGCAGCACGATTGCCGAGATGCGTCACGACCCGGAGGCGATTCGTCGCGCCTTCGAGACGGGCGAGTACCCGTTCAAGAGCCGCATGCCGCGCCAGACCTACGAGAAGCACAAGGCCGAGCTGCAGGTCGAGCTGCTCAAGGTGCAGCGCTGGGTACAGGAGACCGGACAGAAGATCGTCCTCCTCTTCGAGGGGCGTGATGCCGCCGGCAAGGGGGGTACGATCAAGCGCTTCATGGAGCACATGAACCCACGTAGTGCGCGGGTCGTGGCCCTGAACAAGCCGACCGAGTACGAGCGTACCCAGTGGTACTTCCAGCGCTACATCGAACATCTCCCTTCGGCCGGTGAGATCGTCCTGTTTGACCGTTCCTGGTACAACCGGGCCGGGGTCGAGCGGGTGATGAACTTCTGTGATCCGGCCGAATACCTCGAGTTCATGCGCCAGTGCCCTGACCTGGAGCGCATGTTGGTGCGCAGCGGCATTCGCCTTTATAAGTACTGGTTCTCGGTGACCCAGGAGGAGCAGCGTCGCCGCTTCGAGTCGCGTGAGCGCGATCCGCTCAAGCAGTGGAAACTCTCCCCGATCGACAAGGCGTCGCTGGACAAGTGGGACGACTATACCGAGGCCAAGGAGGCGATGTTCTTCTACACCGACATCGCCGATGCGCCGTGGACCATTGTCAAATCGGATGACAAGAAGCGGGCGCGTCTCAACTGCATGCAGCACTTTCTCTCGACCCTGCCCTATCCGGGCAAGGATGAGCATATTGTGCGCGGGCCCGACCCGTTGATCGTCGGCTCCACCACCCACGTGATCAATCGCAGCGAGCACATCCTCGGTGCTGCCCTGCACCCTGAAATGGCCAAGAAGGCCTGAACCCGGAGCCCACCATGTATAACGAGCACCACGACCTGATCCACGAGTTTCCTGAATACCGTGAGCAGATTCACGAGCTGAAGATGCGCAATGCCCACTTTGCCAAGCTCTTCGAGGCGTACCACCAGGTCGACCGCGAGGTGCGTCGTATCGAGCAAGGCGTCGAGACCCCCTCTGACGCCTATACCGAGGACCAAAAGAAGCGGCGTTTGCAGCTGAAGGACGAGCTCTACGCCATGCTCAAGCAGGCGTAATGGCGACCTTTCGTCCCTGCGTCGATCGCACGGCCTGTACGGAGGAGGGCACCCACTGCCGTGCCTGTGGACGCAGCCATGCCGAAATTGCCGCCGTGCGCGACCAGGTGCAGCAGGTGGTCGCGCTGATCCGCGAGCTGGAGTACGACAACCCGCAGGAGTACCTCGACTGGTTGCAGCGCAAGGTGTTGCGCAAGCTCGGCTGAAAAAGAAAAAGGCCCGCCATCAGGCGGGCCTTGCAGTCTGGGGCTAGCGGCTGACGGCGCGAGTGACGATCCCGTCGATCTCGCGGGCTGCCTGCTGCATCACCTCAGCGGCATCGGGCGGCAGCATCGGGGCCAGGGCAGCCACATTCATGCGCGCGATGAAGACCTGTTCGTCTGAGGTCTGGTAGACGCTGACGCGGCACGGCATGAAGGCGGTCAGCGGGCGCAGGGCGTCCTGACGCAGGATCGGCACACTGTGCTGGCCGCTGCAGACATCGAAGATCATCACCGGGTGCAGGGTGAAGCCGCGTGCCGAGAGGACGCCGGCCATGTTGTTTTCGTTGACCATGGTCCAGCCGGCCGCAGCCACTTCCCGGCGCAGTGCGTCGACCGTGGCACCGAACGGCTTCTCGCTGGGGGTGACGACGATCATGTCCTCAAGACTGAAGCCGCCCTGCTCGGCAAGCGCCGACGAGGGCGCGGCCAAGGTCAGGGCAATGGCCAGCAGTGCGCCGCTCAGCCAGGCAAGGGGGCGGTTGTGCATGGGGGTGAACGAAGGCATTGGAGACTCCTTTTGAGGTAGATGGATTACCATTTCAATATATACCGATTCTCTAATGAGTCAAGACGGCTGACACTCCTGCAATGGCGCGCGCGCGGTAAAAGTGTAGTACCATTGCGCGACTGGTCCGCCATGCAGCTGGTTGGCTGCATGGGGCGGTGGCCGATATGGTCATCGTGGCGGGGTGGTGCTATATTCTATTGTCAATGCCGACAATTCAGACAATCAATTGGCCCCGGGGATCGGGCCTCTCTAAGATGACCCCCAGTTCGCTGTAACCACTTAAGGAGTGACTGACAATGGCTAAGAAGTATGATGCGGGCGTTAAGGAATATCGGGACTTGTACTGGGCGCCGGACTACGTGCCGCTGGATACCGACCTGCTGGCCTGTTTCAAGGTAACCGGGCAGGAAGGGGTGCCGCGTGAAGAGGCCGCCGCCGCGGTGGCTGCCGAGTCGTCGACCGGCACCTGGAGTACCGTCTGGTCCGAACTGCTGACCGACATGGAGTTCTACAAGGGTCGCGCCTATCGCATCGAAGACGTTCCGGGCGACCGCGAAAGCTTCTACGCCTTCATCGCCTACCCGCTGGATCTCTTCGAAGAGGGCTCCATCGTCAACGTGCTGACCTCGCTGGTCGGTAACGTCTTCGGCTTCAAGGCCGTCAAGCACCTGCGTCTGGAAGACATCCGCTTCCCGATCGCCTACGTCAAGACCTGCGGCGGCCCGCCGGCCGGTATCCAGCTCGAGCGCGACCGCCTGAACAAGTACGGCCGTCCGCTGCTGGGCTGCACCATCAAGCCGAAGCTCGGCCTGTCGGCCAAGAACTACGGCCGTGCCGTCTATGAGTGTCTGCGTGGCGGTCTCGACTTCACCAAGGACGACGAGAACGTCAACTCGCAGCCCTTCATGCGCTGGCGCGATCGCTTTGAGTTCGTTGCCGAGGCGATCCAGAAGGCCGAGATGGAGACCGGTGAGCGCAAGGGTCACTACCTGAACGTCACCGCCGCCACCCCGGAAGAGCTCTACAAGCGCGCCGAGTTCGCCAAGGAAGTCGGCGTGCCGATCATCATGCACGACTTCCTTACCGGTGGCTTCACCGCCAATACCGGTCTGGCCAACTGGTGCCGCGAGAACAGCATGCTGCTGCACATCCACCGCGCCATGCACGCCGTTATTGACCGCCATCCGAAGCACGGTATCCACTTCCGCGTGCTGGCCAAGTGCCTGCGTCTGTCGGGCGGTGACCACCTGCACACCGGCACCGTGGTCGGCAAGCTGGAAGGTGACCGTAACTCGACCCTCGGCTACGTTGACCTGCTGCGTGAGTCGTTCATTCCGGAAGACCGCTCGCGCGGTATCTTCTTCGATCAGGATTGGGGCTCGCTGCCGGGCGTCTTCGCCGTCGCTTCCGGTGGTATCCACGTCTGGCACATGCCGGCACTGGTCACCATCTTCGGTGACGACTCGGTGCTGCAGTTCGGTGGTGGTACCCAGGGTCACCCGTGGGGCAACGCCGCTGGCGCTGCTGCCAACCGCGTCGCACTCGAGGCCTGTGTCAAGGCACGCAACGAAGGACGTGATCTGGAGCGCGAGTCGCGCGACATCCTCGAAGGCGCCGCTCGCCACAGCCCGGAGCTGGCGATTGCGATGGAGACCTGGAAAGAGATCAAGTTCGAGTTCGAGACCGTCGACAAGCTCGACGTCGCCTGAATCACGGATCGAGCATCAACGGATTAGGAGAAACAAATCATGAAGTCAATGAATGTGATGGGTGATTACACCACGCAGCAGAGTCTGGAGACCTTCTCGTTCCTGCCGCCGCTGACCCAGGAAGAGGTCTACCGCCAGATCGACTACATGCTCTCCCAGGGTCTGACCCCGGCCATCGAGCATGAAGATCCGAGCCGCACCATGAGCTCGTACTGGACCATGTGGAAGCTGCCGATGTTCGGCGAGCGTGAGCTCTCCAACGTTGTGGCTGAACTGGAAGCGTGCCACCGTGCGCACCCGGGACACCACGTCCGCCTGATCGGTTATGACAACTACACCCAGAGTCAGGGTGTCTGCTTTGTCGTTTACCGCGGCAACGGCTGGTAAAGCAGCCTTGGCCAATGTCGTCCGGCAGGCCTCGCGGCCTGCCGGGCCGATTGATCAGCATCGGGAGATTTCAGTATGTCCGAGCGAAAACTGACCGGGCGCGCCGCTGCGCTCGAGCGTCGTCGGGCTCAGGTCGAGGGCAAGACGGTTCTGGCAGGGCAGGCGGCAGCCAAGCCCGCAGCACGTACCCGTGCAACCTCTACCCCGGCGCCGACACCTGCTCCGGTGTCGACACCTGCTCCGGCAGTCGTGACCCGGCGTTCCCCGTCGTCAGTCACCACAGGCAGTCCTGCCCGCGAGGCGTCGCGTGCCCGTCGTCAGGCGGCAGCAGCACGTGGCAAACTGGCGATTTCGTCGAGCGACCGTCAGCGCAGCTATGAGCCTAGGGGGCGTGCCGTCACCAGTGAGACGAAGGCCGCTGATTGTGGCTGTGGTGGAGGCGCGGGCAAGTCGTGCTCCTGCACTGAGTCTGCATCGAAGAGCGTTGCCGCCGCCCCGCGTGCGGCGTCCGCTGCGAATTCAACCAAACGGCGTGCCAATGAGCCGCGTCCGGTGATGTCGTCGGACAGTGGGCGTCTGACTGCGCGCATGCGTCGTGAAGCGATGTCCAGAAAGGGCAAGAGCGGTGCCGATGCACATCGCAAGGGCATGAGCTCAGCCCAACTGCTCAAGCAGAAGAATCCAGAGATATCGGGTCGTGAACTGGCCCGGAATGTGCGTGCCATGCGCAGCAGCAACGGTGCCCGTTCGGCTGGCAGCTCGGCTCCGGCCGGTCGCCAGCGTCCGGTGCGCGGTGGCCGCGATCTGAGCGGAACCAAGGTCCATCACAGCGAAAAGATGACGGGTGATGAGGCGGGGCTGTGTCGTTCCGTTACCGGGACCGAGTACTTTTCCAGTGACGTCTTCAGTGCTTTCTGCCAGGGTGAACCGCCCAAGGCGCCCGTGAAGGTGCAGAGCAGTGCGACCCTGTCCGGCCGCACTATCACGACGGCCGGCAAGATCGGCCCGGCCGAGAAGATGACCGGTGGCAACCGTGGCGTCTGTCAGAATGTGACCGGGACCGAGTATGTGGGCCGCGAAGAGTTTGACGACTTTTGTCCGAAGCGCCCAGAGCCCGGCAGTGCCAAAGTCAGCCATTCCCAGACCTCGCGCGGCGTCGTGGTGTCCGGCTCCAAGCCGGCCCGGGCCCAGGGTGTGACGGGTAATGAGCGGGGTGCCTGCACAGCGGTGACCGGAACCCCCTATGCCGGTGTCGACCAGTACCGCACGTTCTGCGAGAAGCCGGTCGTCAAGAAGGTTGTCGAACGCGCCCCAAAGGTTAGTGCCGGTTCCCCCGGTGGTACACAGGAGATCACCGGAACACAGCCGCGTCTGGCTGGGGTGACCGGGGTCGAGAAAGGTGCCTGTCGTCAGGTGAGCGGAACCGGCTATGTCAATCCGAGCGACCTCAATGCGGTCTGCGCGACCCAGCCGGCGCGTCAGGATGAGGCGGACTTCCCGCAGCTGCTGGCCAGCGCATCGGCTCCGGCCGTCGCACAGCCTGCCGTGACCGGTGCCGTCGAGACGGCCAGCCGCATCAGCGGTACCTTCTCGATGGGTCAGGGCAAGGTCACTGGTACCGAGGAGTTCCGTTTCGGTGGCTCGCGTGTGCCGTCCAAGCCTGTGGTGAGCTATGAGCAGACGGCCGAGATGGCTGAGCGGGCGTCGCGTGTGACCGGTGAGGGCATCTCCACCGGGCTCAAGATCACCGGTGATGACTGGGACCGTGGCGACCGCGTGACAGGTACCGAAGGGACCTCGGCCGTACGCCGCAATCTGACCCGTCGCGGTCCGATCAGTGCCGTACCTGAGCTGGCGCCCAAGCGCAACGAGTCGGTCCCCGTGGCTGACAACAAGGTGACCGGAAGCAGCGGCAGCACCGAGAAGGGCGCCCTTGTTACCGTCTCCGGCGGTGCGCGTGGCTGAGCGGAAAGGGTGCCATGTTGAACACGCGTGGTAGGGGTCGGCGCAGTCCATTGTGGCAGCAGTCCGTGATGGGTGGTGCTGAGCAGCTCCATCAGCGCGAACACCCGTTTGTTCGCGCTGATGACAACGCTCGCCTGTTTGCCTATGAGCAGCAGGTCAAGGGGGCGTTCGCCGCCATCGAGCCGTGCCTGCGGGAGATTTCGGCGCTGCGTTATGACGCCGACTTCGCCCAGCGTGCCCAGCGTCTGGCCCAGGAGCGCCTCGGCTTCCGTCTGCCGGATGGGTTGCTCTCCGATGCCTGGATCCGTCCTCTCGATGTGCCTCGGCTCTTTGCTTGGTGCACCTTCGAGACCTTCCGGCAGATGTCGGAGCACTTCTATACCGAGGAGCCGCTGGCCGGTGATGAAGGGGCATTCCAGCAGTTCATCGAGTCGTGCGGCTTTCACCTGATCGATCTGACGCCGTGTGCCGATGGTCGTCTGGCCCACGTCGTGCGCTATGTGTTGCGCCTGCCGTACAAGCCGGTACGGCGCCGCTCCTACGCCGGGGCGATGTTCGATATCGAGGACAGCCTGGAGAAATGGGTAGAGACCGAGCTGATGCGCTATCGCGAAGCGCGTCCCAATGCGGCCGATGCGCCGACACGCTACCTCAAGGTGGCGGTCTACCACTTCAGCTCCATCAGCCCGCATGATGAGGGCTGTGCGGCTCACGGCAGCGACGATGCCCAGGCCGCCGAAGGGGCGTGGGAGCGGTTGCAGGCGTTTCGAACCGGGGTGGAGAACACCCACTGTTGCGGCGCTTCGATCGATCTGCTGCTGGTCGGCATGGATACCGACACCGATGCAATCCGGGTTCATCTGCCGGATAGCGAGGGCTGGATCGACACCTCGCAAGCGGTCGAGGCCAGTGCGCTGTACGAGGCCAGTCGGCAGGTTTCAGCCTCCGATCCGGCAAGCTGGATAGCCCAGCAGCTGCAGGCATGGATGGCCCAGCGCGGTCGAACACCCTCCAGCGAGGGCATGATACGGTTCGCCGCCCGCCTGTTGCTGGGCAACCTGTCGCAGATCGACTATGTGCGGCGGTACCACAATGGGGCCTACGCCGACGCTGGCCATCAAGAGGCCTTCATCGGCATGGGGATCGGCTTTGAAGAGATACAGCTACGCAACCTGACCTACTTCGCCTATCTGAAGACGGTCGAGGAGGGCGCCGCCGACCTGGATGTCGGCATCCGGATCTTCTCCGGGCTGAATGTGGCTCGCGGGTTGCCGGTGCCGGTGGTGATTCGCAACGACTATCATGGCCGCGTGCCGGGTGCCCGAGAGCGTGCCGTGGCCCGCTGCCAGCAGCTCGACAAGGCGCTGCGTCAGCGCTTTGCGAGTCTCTCTGAGAGCGGGATGTTGCATACCCTGCTGATGGTACGTGACTGCGGGGCAAACAGCGTGGCCGAGCCGGTCGTCTGTTCTGCTCTGCCCAGAGGGCCGGAGAAGCATTGAATGAAGATCTGTAAGGTCGAGAAGCCGCTGGTGGCGACCAATCGCATTCCTTCCATGGAGCACAAGCATCTCCAGGTGGTGCTTGACGGCCGCAACCGTGTGGTTGCGGTGGATTCGGTGGGCTGTTCACCGGGTGACTGGGTGCTCTGCGTCGGCAGTTCCGCGGCGCGTGAGGCTGCCGGTAGCAAGGAGTACCCGAGTGATCTGACCATTGTCGGTATCATCGACTACTGGGACGAGGCCGCTGAATAATGGACATCATGCATGTCGTCGACTCGCTGGTCTGCACGCAGCGCCATGCCGGGCTCGATCACATGCCCCTGCGACTGCTGAAGGACGGCACCGGCAAGTTACAGGTCGCGGTCGACACCTGTGGCTGTCGGCCGGGGAACTGGGTCTTTGTGGTCAGCGGCTCGGCCGCACGCTACGCCTGCGGGGATCCGTCCGTTCTGACCGATCTGACCGTCGGCGGCATCATAGACGCATGGGACGATGAGCAGGATAGGGTGATGTAATGTGTAAGTGACGGGTGTCAGGGCTGCAGGGCAATGACGGATTTGAAACTAACCTCAATACGGAGATAAGGCAATGAGTGAGAACAATTATGGAATCGCGCTGGGCATGATCGAAACGCGCGGTCTGGTGCCGGCCATCGAGGCCGCCGATGCAATGACCAAAGCCGCCGAAGTACGCCTGATCGGGCGTGAGTTCGTCGGTGGCGGCTATGTCACCGTGCTGGTGCGCGGTGAGACCGGTGCGGTCAATGCCGCTGTGCGTGCAGGGGCCGATGCCTGTGAGCGTGTAGGTGACGGCCTGGTGGCGGCACACATCATCGCGCGCCCGCACAAGGAAGTCGAACCCGTGCTTGCCATGTCAGGCACGAACGCGACCAAGTGAAAGTAACGTAGCAACCCTTGAGGAGAGAAAACCATGGCAAATGATACGTACGGTATTGCACTCGGCATGATCGAAACCCGCGGTCTCGTTCCGGCCATTGAAGCCGCTGACGCAATGACCAAGGCTGCCGAGGTGCGTCTGATCGGACGCGAATTCGTCGGCGGTGGCTATGTCACCGTTCTGGTGCGTGGCGAGACCGGTGCGGTCAACGCTGCCGTTCGCGCTGGCGCTGATGCTTGCGAGCGTGTCGGTGACGGCCTGGTTGCCGCTCACATCATTGCGCGTCCGCACAAGGAAGTCGAGCCGATCCTGGGCGGCCAGGGCGCCTGATGATGGCCGGGGCGGGTGCTGCCAACGTATCGGTTGGTACGTACGGCAGTACCCGCAACCTGCTGGCATGAGCCAATCAGCACGATGAGCCCGCATCCCACAATCCTCGGCTACCTTGGACGTGCACTGAGTCTGGAGTTCAGTGCCGTTCAGCAGTTTCTGGCCACGGCCAGGCTGCTCGAGTCGCGCGGGATTGATGCCGCCGCGCAGCGATTCCAGACCGAGGCGCGTGAGGAGATGGAGCATGTGGAACGCATTATCGGTCGCATGCTGGCCCTGGGTGCTGCTCCCAATGCCAGTCAACTGCGTCCAGTGCGTGTGGATGGCAGCCTGACCGAGCTGGTGCTGAGCGCGGTCGAGCTTGAACGTGATATTACTGACTTCTATGCGCGTGCCGTGGCCGATGCACTGGCCATTCAGGCGCACGAAGATCGACTTTTTTTTGATCAGCTCTTGCAGGAGGAGCGCCACCACTTGGTCGAGGCCGAGACGTGGTACCGTGAGCTGACAAACCCAGGTGGACAGCGATGAGCCATGAGTGGCAGCTGCGCAAGCGACCGGTCTGCATGGAGCGTAAGTACCTGTTCGATGCCTACGACGCACTGCGTGATTTTCTCGATCGCGTGGCCGACCTCTCGGAACGGGAAGAGTACTATCCCGACATGAGTTTCGGGCGCACCCAGGTGACCATGACGATCCATGCACCGGAGGGCAGCGAAGAGATGCCCGAGCCGCTGCACGACTTTGCACGACAGGTCGACGCCCTGTATTCGCTGAAGGACGTCTCCGTTAATCCGGTTCAGGAGTAGATGAGATGACTGACGACAAACAGGTCGATACGACCCATCCCGAGCGCACGGCTGCGAACAAGCCTGCCGCTGCGACGGCCGATTCCACGCCGGCGACCCCGCCGCGCGCCACCACAGGAAAACCGGCTGCCGTTAAGGCCAAGCCGCCAGTCCGCCCGCGCAAGACGGCCGCCAAGCCGGCGGCACCCCGCAAAGTGGCACCAACGGCGAACAAGCCGGCCATGCCGCACGGCCGTGCCAAGCCGTCGCAGCCCTTTGCTTCACGCCGCGTCTGGCCGGACTGAGCCGCCCGGCTGAGAAGCCGCGGTAGCGGACGTTCACGCAATGTCTGCCCTCTCCAATCTGCTGCTTCCGGCGGTCCTTTTCTTCGCCCTCGGCTTTCTGGCCCGGGTGATCAAGTCAGATCTGCGCATTCCGCCGGATCTGGCCAAGATCCTGTCGATTTACCTTCTCATGGCGATCGGCCTGCACGGCGGCTACGAGCTGGCCAAGGCCGATCTCATGGTCGCGCTGCAGTCGATCATCTGGGCGCTGGTACTCGGCTTTGCCATCCCGATCATCGGCTACATCGCGCTGGTGGCGACACGCCGGGTCAACCCCTTCGATGCGGCGGCGATCACCGCCCACTACGGCTCGGTCAGTGCCGGTACCTTCTTGACTGCGATCGCTTACCTGGATAGCCAGCAGATCGCTTACGAGAGCTATCCGGTGATCATGCTTGCGGTGATGGAGTCGCCGGCGATCATCGTGGGCCTGATTCTGGCCGCGCGCGCGCGCCGCATCGTCGGTGAGAGTACCAGCCCGGCGCTGAAGGTTGGTCAGCCCGGCGAGGGTCGTGCCGCCGTGAGCATCGACGTGGACGACGACGATCGCCACGGCATGAAGGGGCTGCTGCGCGAGGCCTTTACCAATGGCAGCGTGGTGATCCTGATCGGCTCGATGGTGATCGGCGCCATCTCGCAGCCGAACTCGATGGAGGCGCTCTTCCCCTTCATTGACGACATCTTTATGGGCGTGCTCTGTCTTTTCCTGTTCGAGATGGGCATGGTCGCGGCGCGCCGTATCGGCGACTTCCGCAAGGTGGGTGGCGTGTTGATCGCCTTTGGCGTGTTGATGCCGATCGTCGGCGGCCTGATCGGGGCGCTGGTCGGCCACTACATGCTCGGCTTCAGCGAGGGTGGGGCGCTTCTGGTGGCGGTGCTGGGTGCGAGTGCCTCGTATATTGCGGTGCCACCGGCGATGCGGCTGGCGGTGCCGGAGGCAAACCCCTCGTTCTATCTGACCCTGTCGCTGGGGATTACCTTCCCCTTCAACGTGGTGATCGGGATCCCCCTCTACCACACCTTCGTCGCCTATCTGGCGGTGTGATCGTATCAGACATTCAAGGAGAGACCGGCATGGTGAAGCTGTACCCGATGAAGGAGTTGAGTATCGTGACCATCGACAGCCTCGAGCAGTGGGTGGTGATGGTGCTCAACAAGCACGGGGTGCACGGCTACACTATCCTGCCGGCGCGTGGCCAGGGGTCATCCGGCATCGAGTCGGAGATGACCGGGCTGGATGCCAATATCTTCGTCAAGGCGATTCTGCCCGACGACCGGCTTGAGCCGCTGCTGGAGTGCCTCAACCGCAAGATTGCCAGTGGCCACCATCTGACGGTCTTCATCAAGGATGTTCAGGTGATCAACCCGCGCAAGTTCGGCCAGTCCGTCGCCTGAGTCGTTCCATGACCGATCATCTTGATTCACGTTTCAAGGGTGGCTTGCCGCAGTATCTGATTCGCCATACCACCTTCCGGCAGATGCAGATCTTCGAGGCGATCGTGCGCCTGGGCAGCTTCACCCGTGCCGCCGAAGAGCTCTTCCTGACCCAGCCGACCGTCTCCACACAGTTCAAGAAGCTGGCCGAAACGATGGAGCTGCCGCTGATCGACCTCTCCGGCAAGAGCCTCAAGGTGACGGAGGCGGGCGAGGAGGTCTACCGCACGGTACGGGCGATCTTCGACAGCATGGCCGACCTCGATACCCGGTTGGCCGAATTGAAGGGGCTGCAACGGGGCCGTTTGCGCCTCGGGGTGATTACCACGGCCAAGCACTTTGTGCCGGAGATCCTGGCCAGCTTCTGTCGCAAGTACCCCGAGGTCGATATCGCCCTGCAGGTGGCCAACCGCGAACAGATCTACGAACGCATTCTGGCCAATGAAGACGACCTCTACATCCTCGGTCGGCCGCCGGCCGGGCTCAAGGTCAAGGCCCACCCCTTTGCACCGAATCCGCTGGTGGTGATGGCCGGGCCCGACCATCCGCTGTGCAGCGAGACGAATATCCCGGTCGAACGGATCGCACGCGAACCGTTCATCGTGCGTGAACCCGGCTCCGGCATCCGTGACGCCGCCATTCGGGTCTTCACCGAGCACGGCGTGATGCCGAATATCCGCATGGAACTGAGCAGCAACGAGGCGATCAAGCACACCGTGCACGGTGGCCTCGGGATCGCAGTGCTCTCGCTGCATACCGTCTCTCTGGAAGGGACCGGTGGTCCGCTCGACGTCCTCGACGTCCAGGGCTTTCCGATCCACAGCCAGTGGTATCTGGTCTATCTGAAGGAGAAAAAACTCTCCTCGATCGCCCGCGCCTTCCTGGAATTTGCCATGGCCAGCGAACCACTGATTACAGAACGCATGCAGGCGTTGTATGATGGATTGTTGAAACGGCACAAGGCGCGCCGGGCAGAACAGCGCTGAATGGACACCGACACATTGGATGCACGACACGATGATTGAGCTGCGTACCTACGTCTTTATCGACTCCCTGCAACCGCAGCTGGCGGTCTATCTGGGGACGGTTTCGCAAGGCTTTCTGCCGGTGCCGGGTGACGCCTGTCTGTGGATCGAGGTCTCCCCGGGGATGGCGGTTCACCGGCTGACCAATGTCGCCCTGAAGGCGACCCGGGTCCATCTCGGGCAGCAGGTGGTGGAGCGTGCCTTCGGCTCGATGGTGCTGCACCACCGCGACCACAGTGACGTGCTCGAGGCGGGCCGTGCCGTGCTGACCAACCTGGGTACGCGCGAGGAGTCGCGCCACAAGTGCCGCATTGCCTGGAGCGAGATCATCCGCGCCATCAGTCCGGACCACGCGGTGCTGATCAATCGGCAGGATCGCAAGGGCTCGATGATCCAGCCGGGGCAGAGCATGTTCATTCTGGAGACCGAGCCGGCCGGCTACGCTGTCTATGCCGCCAACGAGGCGGAGAAGGCGGCCAACATTACGCTGGTCGATGTGCGGGCGGTGGGGGCGTATGGCCGTCTTACCCTGGCCGGTCGCGAGGCCGACATCGATGCCGCCGCGCAGGCGGCGATTCACGCGGTCAACAATCTGAGCGGTGTCTGATTCAGGCTTGCCAGGCGGCCAGCTGGCGGGTCTTTCTGACCATCCGGTGCAGCGAGAGGGCGTTGTTGTAGTGCGCCACCTCGTGTAGCGCGACCCAGCGCACATCGTACGACTCGTTGTTGCCAGGCAGCGGGATCGCGTCGTCGATTTCCACCAGAAAGCGCACGTCGAAGTGGGTGTGCAGTGCGTCGTGAGCGCTGGGGTAGATGGTGTGGATGTCGACATCGAAGATCTGCTCGGCGACCAGATGAATCTGCTCGATCTCCAAACCGGTCTCCTCCGCCGTCTCCTTCAGCACCACACGCAGCATGTCGGGGTCGCCGTCGGCGTGGCCGCCGGGCTGCAGCCAGCGGTCGAGCTTGCGATGGTGGAGCAGCAGCACGCGGCTGCGGCTGGGGTTGACCACCCACGAGGAGCCGGTCACGTGGCCCGTCTCCAGATGGCGGTCGAAGCAGTTGACGTGCTGCCTGACGAACGCGATGGCACGCGCAACCATGCCCGCCTCCTCCATGAAAGGGGTGCGGTAGTGGGTCAGCAGTTGCAGTAGCTCTTTACGATGCACGACATGGATCCGTCAAAGAATGAAGCCATTGTAGAGGATACACCGCCCGGTCGAAAGGGCGCATTGATGATGCGGATGGACCCATAGGCGATCGTGCATAGGGTCACATAGACCTGAATCAATGGGTCAGGTTGGCCTTCTCAATTTGTAATCTGCGTCGATCCGGATAATAGTGTCACGCTGTCCTGAATCGATTTGAGGCCTGATGCATCATGGAAAATCTGCTGCGAAGAGTCTTCCCTTTCCTGGCCTGGTGGCCGATGAACGGCGTACAGCTCCGCGCTGATCTTCTGGCTGGCCTGACCGTGGCGATGGTGCTGATTCCACAGTCGATGGCCTACGCCCAGCTGGCCGGGATGCCGGCCTACTACGGCCTCTACGCCGCCTTCCTGCCGGTCATCATCGGCGCCCTGTGGGGCTCGTCGCGTCAGCTGCAGACCGGTCCGGTCGCGGTGGTTGCGCTGCTCACCGCTTCTGCGCTGGCGCCTTTGGCCGCTCCCGGTTCGGCCGACTACATCGCCCTGGCGATCCTGCTGGCGCTGATGGTCGGCGTGATCCAGCTCACCCTCGGCTTCCTGCGCATGGGTGAGGTGGTCAACCTGCTCTCGCACCCAGTCATTCTCGGCTTTACCAATGCCGCGGCGATCATCATCGGCCTCTCCCAGCTGAACAAGCTGCTCGGCGTTTCGATGGAGCGCAGTGACCGCTTCCTGGTCGATATCCTCGGCGTCTTCCAGCAGATACCGGATCTGCACCTGCCCACGCTGCTGTTCGGCGTAGGCGCGCTGGCGTTGATGATTGGGATGAAGCGCTATACTCCGCGCCTGCCCGGTGTGCTGATCGCCGTCGTCCTGACCACCGTGATCAGCTGGCTGATCAACTTCGAAGAGCGCGGCGATGTGGTCGGCCACGTGCCGGCCGGCCTGCCGTCGCTGACGGTACCGGAGGTCACCTGGCGCGATATCACCAGCCTGCTCTCCATCGCCATCGTCATCGCGCTGGTCGCTTTCATGGAGGCGATTGCCATCGCCAAGGCGATGGCGGCCAAGACCCGTGCCCGCATCGACCCCAACCAGGAGCTGATCGGTCAGGGTCTGGCCAACCTCTCCAGCGGCTTCTCCCAGGCCTTCCCGGTCAGTGGTTCCTTCTCGCGCTCGGCGGTCAACCTGAATGCCGGCGCGGTCACCGGTCTGGCCGCTGTCTTTACCGGCCTTCTGGTGGCGGTGACGCTGCTCTTTCTGACCGGCCTGCTCTACCATCTGCCGCAGGCCGTGCTGGCCGCGGTGATCATGCTCGCCGTCGTGGGTCTGGTCAACTTCTCGGCCCTGAAGCACGCCTGGACCACCCACCGCCATGACGGCGTGGCGGCCCTGCTGACCTTCGTCGCCACGCTGGCCTTTGCCCCCCATCTCGACATCGGCATTCTGGTCGG
>SKWO01000037.1 GCA_007128895.1 Gammaproteobacteria bacterium | reverse complement strand
GGTCGGGTGGTGGGCAAAGTCGTCGTAGACGGTCACCCCGCGCACCTCGCCGCGCACCTCCATGCGCCGCTTGACCCCGAGGAACGCGCTCAGCGCCGCGCAGGCGTACTCCGGGGCGACACCGACGTGGCGCGCTGCGGCGATGGCCGCCAGGGCGTTGGCGACGTTGTGGCGACCGGTATGGGCCCATGCCACCTCGCCGACCGGCGCGCCGTCGAGCAGCACGCTGAAGGCGCTGCCGTCACCGTGGTGCAGGCGTGCCCCCCAGCCCTGGGCCACCGGTTCGGGCGCAAAGCGCTCTCGCTCGCTCCAGCAGCCCATCGCCAGGGTCGTCTCGACCTCGGCATCGGCGGTCGGAACAATGAGCTTGCCGCTGCCGGGCACGGTTCGCACCAGATGGTGAAACTGGCGACGGATCGCCGCCAGATCGTCGAAGATGTCCGCGTGATCGAACTCGATATTGTTGATCACCAGGGTCCGCGGCCGGTAGTGGACGAACTTGGAGCGCTTGTCGAAGAAGGCGCTGTCATACTCATCGGCCTCGACCACGAAGAAGGGGGTCTGACCGAGCCGTGCCGAGACGGCAAAGTCGCGCGGTGCGCCGCCGATCAGAAAGCCGGGGGCGAGGCCGGCGTGGTCGAGGATCTTGGCCAGCATCGCGCTGGTGGTGGTCTTGCCGTGGGTGCCGGCGACCGCCAGTGTCCAACGCCCGGGCAGCAGATAGTCGGCCAGAAAGGCCGGTCCCGAAGTGTAGGGCAGGCCGCGATCGAGCAACGCCTCGACAATCGGCAGGCCGCGCTTCATCACGTTGCCCACCACCACCAGGTCGGGCGCCGGCTCGAGATGGGCCGGGTCGTACCCCTCCAGCACAGTGATCCCCTGCTCGCGCAGCAGCTCGCTCATCGGTGGATAGACGCCACTGTCACAGCCGCTGACCGTGTAGCCGGCCTCGCGCGCGAGCAGGGCAGCACCGCCCATGAAGGTGCCGCAGATGCCGAGAAAGTGGATGTGACGGGGCGGGGTCATGGCGTATTCTCCAGCACCAGCGGGCCGATCACCCCCATCATCACGGCGACCATGCCGACCGCGATGAAGACGCCGACCCAGAACGGCACCTCGATGGCGTGGCGCAGGATATGGCCGGCGATGGCGATGTTCCACAGCAGCAGCCCGAACCAGGCCAGTGCCAGCGCAGCGACGAAGGCAGGGTCGACCCCGGCCAGACCGAGCAGCGGCAACAGCAGCAGACCGATGACCAGGTCACAGCCGGCCAGCGCGGTCAGGGTCTGTACCACCCGATTGAGGTAACCGCGCACATGCAGCAGGAGCACCGTCATCGCCACCATGCCGGCGGTGGAAAAGAGGGCGGCCAGCAACGGCATCCGGGTGGGCGTCTCCGCCACCACCTCGATCACGGCTCCGAGCAGGACATGCAGGCCGAGCAGCAGGCTGAGCAGCCAGCGCGAGTGCGGCAGGGCGTCCGGCCGCTGGCGCAGCAGACAGATTCCCCAGAAGAGGCGCAGATAGGCAGTCATCGCGCCCAAGCACCTGCCAACACGGTCACCATCCCGTCGCCCCTCCACTCCACCCTGGATTGCCTTTCATTGTAGGCCATCCCCGATCGGCGACCAAGGCGAGCGTTTGCATTGGCCTTCACGGGATGTTCGGGATGTGATCCTGCCGTGATTCTGATATAAAATGCATCCCTTATTTGAGGAGGCTGGCATGGAACTGAACCACGAACTGGCGCAGGAGGCGTTGATCCTGAAACCGGCCGGGCGGCTGGACAGCAATACGGCGCAGGCATTCGAGAAGGCGCTGCTGGAGCAGCTGCAGGCACACCCGCGAGTGGTGCTCGACCTGAGCGGACTCGATTACGTCTCCAGCGCCGGGCTGCGCGTCTTGCTGATCGCAGCCAAGCAGGTCAAGCAGAGCGCCGGGAAGCTGGCGCTCTGCGCCTTGCAGCCGGCGATTCACCAGGTCTTCGAGATGAGCGGTTTTCTCACCATCCTCACCGTGTGCGACGCACGCGACGAGGCGCTGGCCCGGGTCAAAGGCTGATGGCGGCGCTGGGCCAGGGGCGCCACCTCTATGTCTCGGCGCCGGTCAATGCGCTGGTCGAGGGGCTCTACCGCGAGAACACCACGATTGCCGAGATTCTGACCCAGGGCGATTTCGGCATCGGTACCTTCAATGACCTGGATGGCGAGATGGTGGTCTGCGACGGGGTGGTCTATCAGCTGCGCTCGGACGGCGAGGCGTATGCGGTGACGCCGGAGACGCGCACGCCGTTTGCCTGCGTGACCTTTTTCAGCCCCTACAGCGAGGAGGAGATCACCACCCCGCTCGACCACGCCGGATTAATGGCGCTGTTCGACCGGCTGCTGCCGTCACGCAACATGCTCTATGCGATCCGCATCGATGGTCTGTTCGACTATGTGCGGACCCGCTCGGTGCCGCGCCAGGACGCTTACCGCCCGCTGGTGGAGGTGGCGCGCGAGCAGCCGGAGTTCGCCTTCAGCCCGGTCGAGGGGACGCTGGTCGGCTTCTGGACCCCGCACTTCATGGAGTCGGTGGCGGTACCCGGCTACCACCTGCACTTTCTGACCGCCGACAAGCGCCACGGCGGCCATCTGCTGGAGTGCCGGCCGCGCCATATCCGCATCGCCATCCAGCATGTGCCGGAGCTGCGCCTGGGGCTGCCGATGACCCTGGACTTTCTCACGGCCGACCTCAGCCGCGACACCCGTGACGACCTGCATGAGGCCGAACACTGAGGATGACCCTGCTGCGCGACAACCTGACCTTTCGCTCGATCGGGCCGCGCATCGCGCTGCTGATCGCCCTGATTCTGGGCGGTTCGACCGTGGCGATCACCCTCTTCTCGACCACCGCGGTGGAGCGCGCCATGCTCGACAGCGCCGAGGAGGGGATGGCCAACCTGCATCAGGCGGTGAGCGCCATTCTGGAGAGCGAGTACCGCCATGTCGAACGCTACCGCGAACAGGCGATGGCAATGCGCCGCGAGCAGATGCGCAACGTCACCGCCGCGGTGGAGACAGCGCTGAACGAGCTGTACGCCCTGGAACAGGCCGGCGCACCGAGCGCGCTGGTGCGCCAGCAGGCGCTGCAGATGCTGCGCACCATCCGCTACTTCAACAACGACTACTTCTTTACCTACGACCGCGAGATGACCGCGATCGCCCACCCGGATCGCAGCTTCGAGGGGCGCAACCTGATCGACTTCCAGGACCCGCAGGGGACCTATGTGCTGCGCGAGATCCGCGATATTGCCCTGGGCGAAGGGGCCGGCTACATCGACTACTGGTGGGTGCGCCTCGACCAGGACGAGCCGGTGCCGAAGCTGGGTTATGTCTTCCACTTCGCGCCGTGGGACTGGATCATCGGCAGCGGGGTCTACATCGACGACATCGAGGCCGAGGCACAGCGCATGCAGGCGGTGATGCGCGACAACCTGGCCCTGCTGCTGAACGACGTGCGTCTGGCCGAGGATGGCCACTTCGCCATCTTCAGCGCCGATGGCCGCGCCGAGGTGCTGCCACACGGTCTGACCACCACCCCGCTTGACGCCGGAGCCGACCGGCTGATCGGCCGCTACCTAGCGCAGAGCGACAACGCCGGCTCGGCGCTGGCCATTCCCGATCTGGACGGATGGGAGTATCGCATCAGCCATTTCGCCCCGCTCGACTGGTATCTGATCTCGACCGTCTCGCGCGCGACCCTGCAGGCGCCGGGCGAGGCGCTGGCCTGGCGCCAGCTGGCCCTGAACGGGGCGGTGCTGATCGCCGGCCTGCTGCTGGCCGCCCTCTTCACCATGCGGATCATCGCCCGGTTGCGCAGCCTGGCCGGCTACGCCCACCACTTTTCCGGCAGCGGTTTCCGTCTCGACGCCGACGGCCACAAGGCGCTGCGCACGCTGGCCGACCATCGCGACGAGGCCGGCCTGCTGGCCGGCGCCTTCCTCGAGCTGGAGCGCGAACTGCAGAGCCACATTCGCGAGCTGACAGCAACCACCAGCGCCAAGGAGCGGATCGAGAGCGAACTGCGCATCGCCCACGAGATCCAGATGGGCATCCTGCCCAAGCTCTTTCCGGCCTTTCCCGACCATCCCGAGTTCGATGTCTACGCCAGCATCCGGCCGGCGCGCGAGGTGGGCGGCGATCTCTACGACTTCTTCTTCATCGACCCGCACCACTTCTGCTTCCTGGTGGGTGATGTCTCGGGCAAGGGGGTGCCGGCGGCCTTCTTCATGGCGGTGACCAAGACCCTGCTCAAGGCGGTGGCCGAGCGCGGCCTGAGCATCGGCGAGGTGGTCGCGCGGGTCAATGATGACCTGGCCAGCGATAACGACTCCTGCATGTTCGTGACCCTCTTCTGCGCCGTGCTCGACATCCGCAGCGGCGAGGTGAGCTACGCCAGCGCCGGGCACAATCCACCGGTACTGATCCGCCGCGGCAGCGACCCGGCCCTGCTGCCGAGCATCAACCAGCCGGTGGCCGGCGCCATGCCGGGCTTGAGCTACAGCAGCCACACGCTGACCCTGCAGCCCGACGACCGGCTGGTGCTCTACACCGACGGGGTGACCGAGGCGATGGACCCGACCGGCCAGCTGTTTGGCGAGGCGCGCCTGCTGGCCACCCTGGCCGAGCAGTCGCAGGCGAGCCCCGAGGCGCAGATCACCGCCACCCTGGCCGCCCTGGACCGCTTCGCCGACGGCGCCGAGCAGTCCGACGACATCACCCTGATGGCACTGACCTTCCACGGCCCGGCATGAGCGAGCTGGTCCACGTAGGGGCGACCCTCTTCGCCGGCATCGGCCTCTTCTTCATCGGCGTGCGCCTGCTGGCCAACAACCTGCGTCAGCTGACCGGCCCCACGGCCCGCGCACTGGTTGGACGTGCCACGTGCAATCCGCGCGCAGCAGCACTCTTCGGCCTGGGCGCCGGGGCGGTGATGCAGAGCATCAACGCGGTGATCTTCATCCTGATCTCGCTGGTTAGCACCGGGGTGATGGAGGCACGCCGCGCCCATGTGGTGATCAACTACGCCAACCTCGGCACCTCGATGCTGGTCCTGCTGGCGGTGCTCAATCTCCATCTGATGGTGCTGATCCTGGTCGGCATGACCGGGTTGGCCTTCTACTTCGGGCTCGATCGCTCGCAGCGCTTCGGCTATCTGGTCGGCGCCCTGCTCGGCATCGGTCTGCTCTTTCTTGGGGTCGACTTCATCAAGCTCGGGGCCGAGCCGCTCAAGGATTACCCCTGGATCCTCGACTTTGTCCGCACCTATTCGGCCCAGTCACTGCTCTTCGCCTTTGCCATTGGGCTGGGCTTCACCCTGCTGACCCATTCGGCCGCGACCTTCACCGTGATCACGATGACCATGGCCGCCGTCGGCGTGCTCGACCTGGACAGCAGCATCATGCTGGTGATCGGCGCCGGCTTCGGCTCCGGCGTCAGCACGCTGCTGATGACCCTGCACTTCACCGGTCTTGCCCGTCAGCTGGCCTTCTACCAGATGGCGCTCAAGTCGCTCGGCGCGCTGACCATGCTGCTGCTCTTCTTTGTCGAGCAGCACACGCCGATACCGTTGCTGCAGGGGCTGTTGACCAGCGTGACCGACAACATCGCGCTCCAGATCGCGCTTACCTATATCCTGTTCCAGATCGTCAGCGATCTGGCCATGCACGGGGTACACCACCGGGTGACCCACCTGATCGAAGACCTTGCCCCACCCACTGTGGAGGAGCGGCTGGGCAAGCCACGCTACCTGTACGAGGAGGGGCTCGACGAAGCGACCAGTGCCCTGGTGCTGGTCGATCGCGAGCAGAATCTGCTGCTCTCGCAACTGCCCGACTACCTCAACCGGCTACGCAGCGATGGACCGGATGACGACACGGATGTCGAAAGCCTGTTCCGAGCCAATTCAATGGTGGCGGCCGAGTGCGCGCGCTTTCTCGCCCCGCTGATGGACAGTCGACAGGGCCATGAGAACTTTCAGCAAGCGGTCGCGCTCAAGGCGCGCAACGACCTGATCATCGCCCTGCAGGAGACCCTCCACCAGCTCGTCACCGAAGGGCTGCACGGGCTGCAGACGCACGACTGCGCGGAGGCCACCGCACTGCGTCACGGGCTGGCCGAGTCGTTGCATCTGCTGATGTTCACCCTGCACGACGCCGCGACCCGCCAGGACCCGGATGAGCTGGAGCTGCTGCGCCTGCTGACCCACGACCGCTCCGAGGTGATGGAGGGGATTCGCATGCGTCTGCTGGACAGCTCACCCGCAACCCAGCACCATGCCTATGCAGCCACCAGCCTGTTCGAGCGCGCGGTCTGGCTGACTGGCCGCTATGTCCTCCAGCTGCGCCCGCTGGCGCTGCCCGCAGCGGCAGACCATTGCCCGAATGGAGCCGACTGATGAGCCACCTGCAGCTCGAATTGAAACCCGACAGCACGGCGCTGGTGCAGCTGGCCAGCGCGGTGGAGCGCTTTGCCGAAGAGGCCGGGCTACCGCTGCCGCTAGCCATGCAGTTGAATCTGGTACTGGACGAGCTGGTAACCAATACCATCGACTATGGCTTTGCCGGGCGCGAGGACGGCTACATCCGCATCGAGCTGCATGGCGAAGCGGGGCGTCTGCGCGTCGACTTGCAGGACAACGGCGTGCCGTTCGACCCTACTGCGGTGCCCCCCCCCGATCTGGAAAGTGACCTTGAACAGCGCCGGGTCGGCGGACTCGGTCTGCACTTCGTGCGCGAGCTGATGGAGCGGGTCGAGTATTGCCACGAGGCCGGCGAGAACCGGCTGCGGCTGGAGCGCGCATTGGCGTAAAAAAAGCGGCCTCATGGCGAGGCCGCAAGCGAGGGGGATAAAATTGGAGCGCATACTCCAGTTACGATGGTAACGCCCCCAAATACCAACCACGTTTCAGAGTCGGATTTTTTCACTACAGGCCGGAACCCAGCCAATGACGCAGAAGACGCTCGCCCCGCTGCTTGGCATGCGCATCCTCTTTGCCGATGATGATGACGATACCGCCGACTCGATGGCGGCCATCCTCGGCACCTATTTTCAGGCGGTACTGGTCGCCGCCGACGGCGAGCAGGCGCTCTCGTTCTACCAGCGTGCTGCGCCCGATGTGGTCCTGCTCGATATCGACATGCCGTCACCCAATGGGCTGGAGGTCGCGCGACGCATCCGTGAGGCCGACCGTGACATCCCGATCGGTATCCTCACCTGCCACGATGGGCGCGACACCCTGATGTCAGTCATTCCTCTGGGCCTGGCCGACTACCTGATGAAGCCGGTCTCGACGGCAACCCTGCAGGGCTTCCTCGAACGCAGCGTGGCCCAGCTCGAGCAGCGCGGCCGGCTGCGGCTGCGGCTGGCCAGTGGGGTCGACTACCACCCACAGGAGGAGAAGATCGTCGGCCCCGAGGGCGAGATCAGCCTGACTGCCAACGAACGCAACTTCCTGCGCTACATGCTCGCCCGGCGCGGCAAGGTGGTCGAGTGCGAACGGTTGTGCCGCCAACTGGCGGGCCCGACGGGTGATGAACTGAGCATACAGGCGCTGCGCAACCTGGTCCACCGATTGCGCGGCAAGATCGGCCGCGACGCCATCCTCAGCCACAAGGACCTGGGCTACCGACTCCCATGAGAAGACTGCTGCCCCTGCTGTTCCTGCTGGTCAGCAGCGGGGCCATTGCCGCCCCTCAACCCTTTTTCTTCACGGAAGAGACCCCGGCACAGGACCTCGTCGCCCATACGCTTCACCTGCCTGACCGGGACGGCCTGCATACCCTCGAGAGCGCCCTGGCCAGTGATGGTTGGCAACCCCTGCAGCAGGGCAACCTCGGCTACATTGCCTACCCGGTCTGGTCTCGGGTCACGCTGCACAACCAGGGCAGCCAGACACGTCAGATCCTCCTCTACAAACACCGGCCCGGCATCCTGCAGCTCGACGTCACCCTGCAGCGAATCAGCGGGGAGCGCGAGCATCTGGCCCTGGGGATCACCCGCCCCTTCGACAATCAGCCGCTGCGCCACCGCCTCATGACGGTTCCGGTGGCCATCGCGCCGGGCGAGACGGTGACTGTCTACAGCCGCATCCGCGCCACCGGGCCCACCGAGGCAAGCTGGCAGTTCAGCCATATCGGTGACTTTTCCTTCCACTCCACACTGGAGCACCTGCTCTGGGGTATCTTTTTCGGCGCCGTACTGAGCATGATTCTCTATAATTTGATGCTCTGGTTCAGCCTGCGCCTGCCGATGCTGCTGGCGTACGTCGCCTTCGGCGTGCTGCTGGTATTGGCCATTACCAACGCGCAGGGCTTCTACCGCATCTTCGATTTCGGCCTGCCCCAGCTCTGGTTCCAGCAGGTTTCATGGATATTCACCGCGCTTGTCAACGGGGCGATGATCCTCTTCGCCATGCTCTTCTTCACGACGCGTCAACGCATGCCGCGGCTCCATCGCTGGCTCCAGGCCATGCTGCTGATCACCGCCGCCACACTGCTCGCCTTTGTCGCCGCCCTGTTCGATAACAGCATCTACCGCCACAGCCCGCTGTTGCACCTCGTCTACATGGCAACCTACCTGAGCCTGATCGCGGTCGCCGTGGTGGCGATGCGCCGACGCATCACCGGCGCGACCTACTACCTGCTTGGACAGGGCAGCATCTTCGCCGCCACCGTCCTGCTCCTGCTGACCATGAGCGGTGCCATCGGCCCCGCGTCGATGGCCAACTTCCTTTTCCCGGTCGGTGCACTGCTCGACCTGGCCTTTCTGGCCAAGGCGATCACCCAGCGCGTCGGCGTGCTCAAACGCGAACTGGACCTGCAGCGCGAAACCACACTGGCCCAATCGCGCTTCGCCTCGCTGGGCAAGACACTCGGTATGATCACCCACCAGTGGCGCACCCCGCTAGCACGGCAGGGGGCGATCCTGACCGAGCTGGAGCTGCTGCTGCAACGCCCCGACCCCACCACGGCGCTGGAGCGGCTGCGCCAGACCCTGCTGCCCCGCCTGCAGCAGAGCGTGGCCCTGCTCAACAACACGGTCAGCGACTTCCGGACCTTCTTCGCCGCCGACAACCAGACCCAACCCTACCAGCCGGCGCGCATCATCGACCAGACCCTGGCCCTGATCCGCTGGCAGGAGCTGCCGACCCCGATCCAACTGACGTGGCAACCACCTACCGAATCCCCAACCCTCCACGGCCATCCAGCCAGCCTTGCCCACGTCCTGATGATCCTGTTCGAGAATGCACTCGACATCCTGAACGAACGCGAGGTACCCGATCCGCAGCTACGCATCACACTGACACCCTGTCACCAGGGTGTCGAAATAGTCATCTGCGACAACGGCGGCGGCATCACCATCGAGCCACTTGAGCGGATCTTCAACACCTTCGTCAGCAGCAAGCAGCGTGACAGCTGCGGCATGGGGCTCTATATTGCGCGCATGCTGACCGAGGAGATCATGGGCGGGACGATTCGCGCCGAAAACGGGCCCAAGGGGGCCTGCTTTACCCTGCGACTGCCGGAGTCGAAGGCATGAGCTGTCTGCTCTCGGCCCAGTTGCTGGGTGGCTTTTCCGTCCGTACCGAGAAGTCACCACGAGACTTCCCCTATGACAAGGTGCGCGCCCTGCTGGCCCTGCTGCTCAGCGAGCCGCGCCCACTGCCGCGCGAGTGGCTGGCCGAACGGCTCTGGCCCGAGCGCACGACGGCAGAAGCACGAGGCAACCTGCGCGCAGCGCTCTTCCATCTCAACCGGGTCTTGGGCGAAACCGCCGCCCGCCAGATCATCGACGCCCGACGCACGACCCTTGGCCTGCAGCCAGGGGCCCCCGTCGAGACCGACCTGAACCGACTACTGGCGCTGCTCCACGGGCAGCACACCGCCGACAGCGTGGCCACCATCGCCACGCTCTACCGTGGCCCCTTTCTGCACGGACTCGACCTGAGCGACAGCCCACCGTTCGATGAGTGGCTGGAAGAGCGTCGACAGAGCATCGCACGCCAGACCAGCCGCTGGCTGATGGAGGCGGCCAACCAACTGTACCTGCGCGGTGAATTCACTGCTGCCTTGCAAGCGGCCGAGCTGAATGTCGAGATCGACCCGTGGGATGAACCGGGCCATCGCCTGCTGATGCAACTGCTGATGCAGAACGGCCAGTACGGCCGTGCCCTGGCCCATCATGCACGCCTCAGAACGTTCCTGGCTGAAGAACTGGACGTGGCCCCGGAGCCGGCCACGGAAGCGCTGGCCGACGAGATCCGTGCACAGCGAACCCGGCAGGCCGAAGCGGCGCCAGCGAACCCGCCGTTACAAGGGCTTCGCCCGGCCACCGTGCTCTGCTGTGAGCTGGTACCCACCCATCTGGACCCAAACGACATCGAGACATGGGCCGGCACGACCGACCAGGGCCGCGACCAACTGGCCCGCACCATTGTGGAACAGGGTGGCCACCTGCACCTCAGCCAGGGCCACCGGCTGTTGGCCTACTTCGGCATCCCGCTCGCCCGTGAGCACGCGGCCTACAGTGCCGCCGCAACGGCGCTGCAACTGCGCGAGCAGGCCCAGACGCTCGCGCTGTCGGTGCGTATCGGCCTGCACTCGGGTCTGTTACTCGGTGACGATGTACGCCAACCCGACCGCGCAGGGCTGATCAGCCTCATTGCCTCACGCCTGCGTGAACGGGCCGCCCCCATTGCCCTGAGTGGTGCCACCTGCGCACTGGTGCGCAAAGCGTTCATCTGCCGCCCCGACGACAGCCTGACGATCCCTGGCCTGGCACAGCCCGTCTCCGTGCATCAATTGCTAGAGGCACGCCCATCCCCCATCACTACCCTGCCTCCCTTCATTGGCCGCAAGTCGGAACGCCTCGCGCTGGAAGAGGCCTGGCAGGCGTGTCTCCGAGGCGCCTTCCACAGCCTCCTGCTGCAAGGCCCCCCGGGCATCGGCAAATCCCGCCTGGCCCACGAATTCATCAGCCGACAGCTGGGACGCCACCCGGTCAGGGTCATCGAGTGCACGGAGCAGGGCCGACAAACGCCCTTTGCCGCCTTGCTGACGCTGCTTCGTCAACAGCGCCCCGTCTGGCCAGAGGGTGACGCCTCCCAGCTGCTGCAGGAACTGCTCGAACCGGGCAGCAGCGGACTGCCTGCCGAGGCTCTGGCCCATCCGGTGACCCGCGCCCGCCTGATTGAAACCGTGAGCCAACGGCTCCACCCGGAGGCCGGCACGGCGGCCGCGCTGCTGTTGGTTGAGGATATCCACTGGATCGATCCATCCAGCCTGGAGGTCTTGCGCCACCTCAGCCAGCAACGGCCGCCCCACCTGCTGCTCCTGATGACGTCACGCCCGGCCGAGACGGACGCCCTCCCGTTACCGATCGACCACCTCATGGCGCTTCACCCCCTGCAGGACGATGACGCCGCACGCCTGCTGGAGAGTCTGGATATCGAGCCACCACTCGCCCCAGACGTGCAGACCCACCTGTTGCGGCGCGCCGGTGGCATACCGCTCTTTCTCCAGGAGCTGGCACACGATCCCTCGCGCCATCAGACACCTGCTGCCCCCCTCCCCCTTAGCCTGCAGGCGTTGCTGGCAGCCCGCATCGACCGCCTGCCAGCCGACCGCACACGGCTGCTGCAGGCCGCGGCCATTGGCGCCACCTTCGATCGCCGGTTGCTGGCCGTGATTGCGCAGGAACCCGACGTCACGCCAGCGTTGTCACGCCTGCTCGGCGAGGGGCTGATTGAGAGGACCGATGATGCCAACACCTACCGCTTCCATCACACGCTTTACCACGATGCCGCCTATGGCTGGCTTCCCGCCGCCACGCGGCACCTTCTGCACCGCGCGATTGCTGACGCGCTGGAGGGTGCGCTTGCCTCACTGGCCGCGGACCGCCCGGAGCTGATCGCGCATCATCGTGAAGCGGGCGGCGAGTTCGAGGCCGCTGTACGTAGCTGGCTCAAGGCAGGGCGCCACGCCGCCATGCGGGGCGCCGACATCGAGGCCATCCGCCACTACCAACGCGGCCTGCGTCTACTCGCGAACCACCCTTTGGAAGCACAGATACCCCTCGAAGTCGACCTGCAACTCGCGCTCGGCGCTGCCCTGATGGCGCAGGGGGGTTACGGCTGCCGTGAAGCGGTGGCAGCCTATGACCGGGCGCGCAGCCTGGCAACGGGCGACCCCTCCCTCGCCGCGCGCCTGTTCGAGGCGCAATTCGGCGTCTGGCAAGCCGCCTCCACGCGCTGGAACTTCACCGTTGCGATGCAGTTGGCCGATGAACTGGTGGCTCAGGCCGAGCCGCTTGGCCATCCGCTTCTGATCGGCCTGGCCCACTTCGCCCGAGGCAGCTCGCTCTTCTCGCTGAGCCATTTCGAGGCGGCCCGTACAGCACTGCAATCCGCCGTCGACTCGATCATTCAGGCACCGCCTGCACCCGCCGACGCCTTCGGCGGCGATGACCCGGAGACGATGGCGCGCGGTTTCCTGGCCTGGGCCGCCTGGCATCAAGGCGACCGGACACTGGCCCGACAGAGCTGTGAAGCGGCCCTGCAGCGCGCACGCACCCTGGGGCGGCCCGCTCCACTGGCCAATGCCCTGGCCTTTGCCGCCTACCACGCCAGACTGAACGAGGAGGTCAGCCACACCGAAACGCTCGTCCATGAGCTGCTCGAGTTGACCCAGCAGCAGGACCTGGCATTGTGGCGCGCCGCCGGCCTGATGCTGAAAGGCTGGAGCCTTGCCCGGCGAGGGGACCCCAGCGGCATCCCATGCATTCATCAAGGGCTCGAACGGGTGCGCCACGCCATGGGGGGCATTGAAGGGCTGTTTCACGTCACCCTGGCCGACGCCCACGCCGCCCTGGGCGACCACGACGCACAGCAGCAGGCCGTGCAACACGCCCTGGCGATCGCCGACCGCAACCACAACCACTACCTCCGCGTCCTGCTCGACTCCGCTATACTGCAGCCATGAATCCATCCTAGGCATACACCTTGCCCGGATGTTTCATGAATTCGCGCGATGATCGCGCAGGATATCGATTGTCCAGTGCATTTTCTGAAGGAGCGGTGTAGTGATTCATACACCCGACTGAAGAAAATGTGCTGGGCAATCAAGAGACAAGCGAGGGCGCGCGCAATCTATGAAACATCCGGGCTTGATCACCACGCAAAACCAGCTGCACGACCTCTGCCACACCCTGGCCGGTGCCGCACGCATTGCGCTGGACACCGAATTCATCCGTGAAAAGACGTACTACCCGCGCCTGTGTCTGATTCAGGTCGCCACCCCCGAGGTCGTGGCCTGCATCGACCCGCTGGCCATCGACGACCTCTCACCGCTGCTGGACCGCCTCTACGACCCGGCCAGCCTGAAGCTGTTCCACGCCGGACGGCAGGATCTGGAGATCCTATACCGGCTGCGTGGCATGCTCCCGACGCCGCTCTTCGACACCCAGTTGGCGGCCGCGCTGCTCGGCCACGGCGACCAGGTCGGCTACGGTCCGTTGGTGGAGCAGGTGTTGGGCATCGTGCTGGAAAAGGGGCACAGCCGGACCGACTGGAGCCAGCGCCCATTGAGTGCCGAGCAGCTCGCCTACGCCGCCGACGACGTGCGCTATCTGCTGCCACTGCATGAGGCACTGCAGCAGCGCCTGCAGACGCTCGGGCGCGCGTCGTGGCTGGACGAGGACTTCGCCGCCCTGGCAGCGCCGGAGAGCTACCAGAGCGATCCGGCACAGCAGTGGCAGCGCCTCTCCGGCGTCAACCGGCTCAAGGAGGGGCGGCAACGGGCCATCGCCCGCGCCCTGGCCGAGTGGCGCGAGGAGACCGCGCAACAGCTCGACCGGCCGCGCAAGTGGGTCTTGAGCGACGAGCCACTGCTGGACATCGCCCGTCGCCCGCCGCGCAATCGGGCGGCGCTGGCGGCGATCCGCGGGATCGAGGCGCGCTTCGTCGAACGCCACGGCGAGGCACTGCTGCAGGTGGTCGAGAGCGCCTGCCAGCTACCCGCTTCCGCCTGGCCCGCTGCTGAAGAACGGCTGCGCCTGACCACGGAGCAGGAGGCACTCAGTGATGCTCTGATGGCCACCCTGCGCTTGTGCGCCCACGAGGCCGAAGTGGCGCCGACCACCCTGGCCAGCCGCCGCGACCTGGAACGCATCGCCGCCGGAGAGCGCGATTTGCCCCTGCTGCACGGGTGGCGTGCCCATCTGGCCGGTGAGCGCCTGCTGGCGCTGGTCGAGGGTCGGCTGAGCCTACGCGTCGATGGTAGCGGCTCGCTGGGGTTGCATCCGACGTGAGGTCGCCGCGCACCGCGCCGTGGCGCGACGGCCACCGGCTGGAACTGCTGGCCGATGGCGAGCGCTTCTTCCCGGCCATGCTGGCGGCGATCGACGGGGCCCAGGAAGAGATTCTGCTGGAGTTCTATCTGGTCGAGCCCGGTGTGGTGCTCGAGCGCTTTACCGAGGCGCTGGAACGGGCCGGTCAGCGCGGTGTCTCCGTATACCTGCTGGTCGATGGCTTTGGTGCACTGCGCCTCTCTGGTCCGGCCCTGCAGCGCCTGCAGCGCTGCCCTGGGCTGGCGCTGCGCTGGTTCAACCCGCTGCGCTACCACAGCCTGGTACACAATCTGCTGCGCGACCACCGCAAGCTGCTGCTGGTCGACCGCCGCATCGTCTTCACCGGGGGGACAGGGCTGACCGACGCCTTTCTGGGCAACCCGACGCGCCCGGCCTGGCGTGAGCTGATGCTGCGTGCCGAAGGGCCAGTGGCCGCTGACTGGCGCACCCTCTTCTTCTCGGTCTGGTCGATTGCCGCGCCGAGCGGCCAGGCGAGCGCCGCAGCGCTGACCACCTGCCCGGTGTGGCCGCTATCGTCCACCCGGCAGGCCCCCGACCTTCCCGCTGGGGGCCGCTGCCGTCTGGCCCCCGGGGGGCCTGGCCAGGGTCAGGAGATGAAACGCTCGCTGCTACTCGCCCTGCGCAGCAGCCGGCAACGCGCCTGGATCGCCACCGCCTACTTCATCCCCACCTGGAAATTCCGTCGCGAATTGCGCCGCGCCGCCGAGACAGCGTTGCGGGGCATGCCGGGCGGC
>SKWO01000060.1 GCA_007128895.1 Gammaproteobacteria bacterium | reverse complement strand
GCCGGGCGGGCTGTCCGGCGGCGATGTGGTCGGCGTGTCGCTCCAGCCAGCCGGCGATGCGCCGCGCGGTGAAGGGGTCGCCGTGGTGGCCGTCGCGGTCGCCCAGCGCCAGCCAGCTGTACTGTTCGTTGCCGCCGAGCCGGGCCGCCACCAGCCGCTGCTCGGCCGCTGCCTGTACAGCAGTCTGCCCAGCCTCGTGGTAGAGGTCAAGCAGCGGGAGGCGCGCCGAGCTGACCGCGTGGAAGCTGGCCCCGCGCCCGTCGTGGCCGGCGGCGACATGCAGCGGGGTGTCGATATCGATCGCGACGATGCCGCGCAGGCCGTGGGTGGCGCGACCGGCATGGTGCAGCGCGGCGAGGGCGCCGAGGCCGTGGCCGATGGCGACGATGGCGTACTCGTTGCGCTGTTGCAGCCAGACGATGGTGGCGCCGAGGCGCTGGCGGGCGGCGTCGACCCAGTCGTCGGCCGAGTCGGCGGTGGCGGGCAGCTCGATGGTCAGCGTGGCCCAGCCGCGCGTGGGCAGCTGGTCGTGCAGATCACGCAACAGCCCGGGGGCGTACGGGGTGACTCCAGCGTCGTTGAGCAGGATGATCCAACCGCGCGGCTGGGGTGGCCGGTGGCGCAGGGCGAAGAAGCCGCCATCGACGGAGAGGTGGACGGACTCGCCAAGGCCGTGGGCAAAGTGGGCGGGTGGCGCGGGTTCGCTGGCGCCGGCCAGCCCGGCAGTGCAGCCGCACAGGGCGAGCAGCCAGCCGGCTAGGCGCGTGCGGGATCGAGGCGGTGGGGCGGGGCGTGACATGTTGGCTGCATCCGGGCGGTCACTACGGTAGAATTGTTCGATTCTACCAAGATTGACCAGGAGAGTGAGCATGAAACAGCCCTACCAGATTGCCCCGTCGATCCTCTCGGCCGATTTCGCGCGTCTGGGTGAGGAGGTCGATAACGTCCTCGCCGCCGGCGCCGATATCGTCCACTTCGATGTCATGGACAACCACTACGTGCCCAACCTGACCATCGGGCCGCTGGTCTGCGAGGCGCTGCGCAAGCACGGCGTGACGGCGCCGATCGATGTCCACCTGATGGTCAAGCCGGTCGATCGCATCATCCCGGACTTCGCCAAGGCGGGCGCCAGCTACATCACCTTCCATCCGGAGGCCTCCGAGCATATCGACCGCACCCTGCAGCTGATCCGCAACGAGGGCTGCAAGTCGGGCCTGGTTTTCAATCCGGCGACCCCATTGAGCTACCTCGAGTACGTCATGGACAAGGTCGACATGGTGCTGCTGATGTCGGTCAACCCCGGCTTTGGTGGTCAGAGCTTCATCCCGGCGACACTGGACAAGCTGCGTCAGGCGCGCAAGCTGATCGACGACAGCGGTCTGGATATCCGGCTCGAGATCGACGGTGGCGTCAAGGCCGACAACATCGCCGAGATCGCCGCCGCCGGTGCCGACACCTTTGTGGCCGGCTCGGCCATCTTCGGTGCCGGCAAGGAGAGCGATCCGCACCGCTACGATACCATCGTCGGCGCGATGCGCGCGGAGCTGGCCAAGGCGTGAAACCGGTAGCCACGGCACCCGAGCTGGTGCTGGTCGACCTCGACGGCACGCTGGTCGACAGCGTGCCCGACCTGGCGTTCTGTGTCGACCGCATGCTGGAGCAGCTCGGGCGTGCGCCACAGGGGGAGGCCAAGGTACGCCAGTGGGTCGGCAACGGTGTCGAGCGGCTGGTCAAGCGTGCCCTGGTAGGTACGCTGGATGGTGAACCGCCGGCCGCTACCTTCGAGCTCGCCCTGCCGCTATTCATGGAGCTGTACGCGGCCAACACCAGTGGGCGCAGCCGGCTCTATCCCGGGGTGACCGAAGGGCTGGACTATCTGGCCACACTTGGTTGTCCACTCGGCTGTGTGACCAACAAGGCCGAGCGGTTTACTCGGCCTCTGCTCGGCGATCTCGGTATTCTGGAGCGCTTTGATCTGGTCGTGAGCGGTGATACGTTGTCACGCAAGAAGCCCGACCCGGCGCCGCTGCTGCATGCGGCCGATCATTTTAGTGTCGCGCCCGAGCGAGCCGTGCTGGTCGGCGACTCGATCAGCGATGTCAAGGCGGCCCGCGCCGCCGGCTTTGCCGTCGTCTGTGTCAGTTACGGCTACAACCACGGTGAGGATATCCGCGCGGCCGGGCCCGACGCCGTGATCGACTCACTGGCGCAACTGCCCACCTGGATCGTGAGGTAGCCGCGATGGAGCAGACCACGTTCGAACAGTGGGCGGCGGCCGGCTACAACCGCATCCCGGTGACACGCGAGATACTGGCCGATCTCGACACCCCGCTGAGTACCTACCTCAAGCTGGTGGAGGGGCCCTACGCCTACCTGCTCGAATCGGTACAGGGAGGGGAGCAGTGGGGGCGCTGGTCGATCATCGGCTTACCTTGTCGGACGGTGTTGCGTATTGAGGGGCGGCGAATTCGCATCGAGGTCGATGGCGTGGAGGTCGAGGCGGTCGATGCCGAGGATCCACTGGCGTGGATCCGTGCCTATCAGGCCCGTTTTCGGGTGGCGCCGGTGGCGGGGCTGCCGGACTTTACCGGTGGCCTGGTCGGCTGCTTCGGCTACGACACCATCCGCTATATCGAACCGCGACTGGCCGACAAAGGCAAGCCGGACCCACTGGGTACGCCGGATATTCTCCTGCTGCTCTCCGATGAGGTGGTCGTCTTCGACAACCTGCGCGGTCGGCTCCATCTGGTCGTGCACGCCGATCCGACGCGGGGCGACGCACTGGCCGAGGCCGAAGCGCGCCTCGATGCACTGGTCGAGCGTATGGCCGCGGGGCTGCCCGAGCGGCGTGCGTCACTGCCCGGCACCACGGTAGCCGAGCGAGACTTTGTCTCCGGCTTTACCCAGGCCGGTTTTGAACAGGCGGTTGCGCGGGCGCGCGACTACATCGTCGAGGGTGACATCATGCAGGTGGTGCTGTCGCAGCGCCTCTCGGTGCCGATGGCCGCCACGCCACTCGATCTCTACCGCGCCTTGCGCAGCATCAATCCGTCGCCCTATCTGTTCTATTTTGATCTGGGCGATTTCCACGTGGTCGGCTCGTCGCCCGAGATCCTGGTTCGGCTGCGCGACGGTGAGGTGACGGTGCGTCCGATTGCCGGGACGCGGCCGCGTGGCGCCACGCCCGAGGCGGACCGCGCCCTTGAGGCCGACCTGCTTGCCGATCCCAAGGAGCTGGCCGAGCACCTGATGCTGATCGACCTCGGTCGCAACGATGTCGGGCGCATTGCCGAGACCGGCAGCGTCGAGCTGACTGAGCAGATGGTGGTCGAGCGCTATTCGCACGTCATGCACATCGTCTCCAACGTCACCGGACAGCTGCGCCCGGGGCTCGACGCCATCGATGTACTGCGCGCCACCTTCCCTGCCGGAACGGTGAGCGGGGCACCGAAGATCCGCGCCATGGAGATCATCGACGAACTCGAGCCGGTCGGACGCGGCATCTACGCCGGCGCGGTCGGCTACCTCGGCTGGCACGGCGCCATGGATACCGCCATTGCCATCCGCACCGCCGTGGTCAAGGACGGTACGCTGCACATCCAGGCCGGCGCCGGCATCGTCTACGACTCGGTGCCGCAGAAGGAGTGGGAGGAGACGATGAACAAGGGGCGCGCCATCTTCCGTGCCGTGGCGCTGGCCGAGGCCGGATTGGGAGGGAGGGGCGCATGATCCTGATGCTCGACAACTACGACTCCTTCACCTGGAATCTGGTTCAGTACCTTGGGGAGCTCGGGGCCGAGGTCCACGTCGCACGCAACGACGCGATCGACATCGCCACCATCGAGCGGCTGGCGCCGGAGCGCATCGTCATCTCGCCGGGGCCGTGCACGCCGAACGAGGCCGGTGTCTCGTTGGAAGTGATCCGCCACTTCGCCGGACGCCTGCCGCTGCTCGGCGTCTGCCTTGGCCACCAGAGCATCGGCCAGGCCTTTGGCGGGCGCATCGTCCACGCGGCCGAACTGATGCACGGCAAGACCTCCCCGGTCCACCATCACGGCACCGGCGTCTTCCGTGGTCTGCCCAGCCCCTACACGGCGACCCGCTACCACTCGCTGGTGATCGAGCCGGAGAGCCTGCCCGACTGCCTTGAGGTGACGGCGTGGACCGGCGGCGAGGGCACTGGCCATCCGTACGAGATCATGGGGGTGCGCCACCGCGAACTCGACATCGAGGGGGTCCAGTTTCACCCCGAGTCGATCCTCACCGAGCACGGCCACGCCCTGCTGAAGAACTTCCTGGAAGGGACGCGGTGAGCGACGCCGAACGCAAGCGTCTCGGCGAGAGCGCCTACCACATCATCCGCTGCGGCGGTACCGAGCCACCCTTTACCGGGCGCTGGTGGGACCACAAGGCGGTCGGCACCTACCACTGCATCGGCTG
>SKWO01000019.1 GCA_007128895.1 Gammaproteobacteria bacterium | reverse complement strand
TCAGAATAGCGCCCGCGCCATCGCGGCGCGGTAGCGGCTGACCAGTTCGCCGCTGTTGCCGAGCAGGTCAAAGAGCTTGAGCAGCCCCTTGCGTCCGGCCTGATCGTTCCACTGGCGATCGCGCTGGAGGATCTCGAGCAGCTGCGCCATCGCCCCTTCATGGTCGCCCTGCTGCACCAGCAGGGCTGAGAGGCGGTGGCGGGCCTCGAGGTCATCGGGGTCGGCGGCGATGCGTGCCTGCAGATCGGCCAGGTTGCTTTCGCCACCGGCCATCTCGCCGAACTCGAGGGCCGAGAGCAGCCGCTTGGCCTCCTCCTCGGTCTGGACGCTGAGCGGCAGCTTCTCCAGGATGTCGCGTGCCCCGGCGTGGTCGCCCTGTTCCACCAGCAGCGCGGCGAGGGCGAGTGAGAGGCGGTGGTTGTCCGGCTCCATCGCCAACCCGTCGCGCAGCAGGCGGGCGGCCTCGTCCGGCTGGCCCGCCGCCCGTGCTTCGGCGGCGGCCGTGGCCAGTTTGTCGGAGACCCGCTCGAGGTGGCGTTCGATCACCTCACGCACGGCCCCTTCTGGCTGGGCGCCGGTGAACTGGTCGACGATCTTGCCGTGGCGCCAGACCTGCACCGTCGGCACGCTGCGGATGCCGGCCTGTCCGGCCAGTGCCTGCTCCTCATCGATATTGACCTTGGCCAGCAGGAAGGCGCCGTTGTACTCGGCGGCCAGCCGGGTGAGCAAGGGCATCAGGCTCTTGCACGGCCCGCACCACTCGGCCCAGAAGTCGACCAGCACCGGCACCTGTTGGGAGCGCTCGACCACCTCACTGACAAAGGTCTCGGCACCGACGTCGATGGCATGGGCTGTTTCGGTCATGGGTCTGCTCCTTGGGTGGTTTCCAGATCGGTTCTCAGTGTGGGGGCGCTGGCGCGTCAACTCAATGGGCATTACCATCCAGTAGCGACCGTAGCCGGTAGAGCGCCTCGTGCGCCTGGCGCGGGGTCAGTTCGTCGGGGTCGAGTTCGCGCAGCTGTGTCAGCGCCGCAGAGGGTCTCTCCTCGGGCGGCTGGAAGAGGGGGAGCTGTGCCGCCTGCGGTGCCGCTGGCGCCGAGGCGCGATCGTTCTCCAGCTGGCTCAGCCGTTCACGGGCCTGCTCGATGACCGGGCGCGGTACGCCGGCCAGGGCCGCCACCTGGAGGCCGTAGCTCTGGTTGGCCGGCCCTTCGCGCACGGCGTGGAGGAAGACGATGCGCTCGCCGTGTTCGACTGCGTCGAGGTGGACGTTGGCGACGGTCGCATGCTGTTCGGCCAGCGCGGTCAGCTCGAAGTAGTGGGTGGCGAAGAGGGTGAAGGCACCGACCTGCTGCGCCAGGTGGTCGGCGCACGCCCAGGCCAGCGAGAGGCCGTCGAAGGTGCTGGTGCCGCGCCCGATCTCGTCCATCAGCACCAGACTGTCGCGGCTGGCGTTGTTGAGAATGTTGGCCGTCTCGGTCATCTCGACCATGAAGGTCGAACGGCCGCCGGCGAGGTCGTCGGCGGCACCGATGCGGGTGAAGATGCGGTCGATCGGCCCGATGCGGGCGAAGCTGGCCGGGACAAAGCTGCCGATGCGGGCCATCAGGGTGATCAGGGCGGCCTGACGCATCCAGGTCGATTTGCCGCCCATGTTGGGGCCGGTGACGACCAGCAGGCGGCGATGCTCATTCAGGCAGAGGTCGTTGGCGACAAAGGGGGTGTCGAGCACCCGTTCGACCACCGGGTGGCGGCCTTCGCGGATCTCGATGCCGGGGGTTTCACTCAGCTCGGGGCGCACATAGCCGTAGCGGCCGGCGCAGTCGGCCAGATCGGCCAGTACGTCGAGTTCGGCCAGCGCATCGGCGAGCCGCTGCAGCGGCGCGAGGTGGTTGCGCAGCCCGTCGAGCAGCGCGTCATACAGCCCCTTCTCCCGGGCCAGGGCGCGCTCGTTGGCCGAGAGCGCCTTCTCTTCGAACGCTTTGAGCTCCGGGGTGATGTAGCGCTCGGCCCCCTTCAGGGTCTGGCGGCGCTGGTAGCGCTCCGGCACCCGGTCGCCGTGGCTGCGGCCGATCTCGATGTAGTAGCCGTGGACCCGGTTGTAGCCGACCTTGAGGGTGCTGATCCCGGTTGCCTCGCGCTCGCGCTGCTCCAGGTCGAGCAGAAACTGGCTGGCGTTCTCGCGGATGGCGCGTAGTGCATCGAGTTCGTCGTCGTAACCGGGGGCGATCACCCCGCCATCGCGGACCACGGCAGGCGGGTTGTCGACCACAGCGCGGCAGAGCAGGTCGTGCAGGGCCGGCTGCTCCGCGGCGGCCACGGCCAGTTCGGCCAGCCGAGGCGTCTCCAGCGCGCGCAGCTGGTGCTGCAGGTCGGGCAGCCGGCCGAGCGCCTCGCGCAGCGCGGTCAGGTCGCGCGGACGGGCCGAGCCCAGCGCGATGCGGGCGAGGATGCGCTCGATGTCGCCGATCCCGTGCAATAGGTCGTGCAGGACCGTCTCGGCGCGCTGTTCAAGCAGATGTTCGGTGGTCTGCAGGCGCGCCTCCAGCGGCGCGCGCGCGCGCAGTGGACGGTTGATCCAGCGCCGCAGCAGGCGAGCCCCCATCGGGGTGGCGGTGCGGTCGAGGACCGCCGCCAGGGTGTGCTGGGTCGAGCCGTCGAGCCGGGTGTCCAGCTCCAGGTTGCGCCGACTGGCGGCGTCCAGGATGACGCTCTCGTCGCGTCGCTCGACCCGGGGTGGCAGCAGGTGGGGCAGCTGGCTGCGCTGGGTCTCCTGCAGGTAGTGGAGCAGGGCGCCGCAGGCCGCCAGTGCCGGGCCGAGCCCGGCGCAGCCAAAGCCGTTCAGGTCGCGCACGCCGAACTGCTCACACAGCAGGCGTACCGCCCCGGCGTGGTCGAAGTGCCACGGCGGGCGGCGGGTCAGGCCGCCACGGCCCTGCACGGCGGCGGGTGGGGCCTGCTCCTCGTCGAGCAGCAGCTCGGCCGGGCGCAGCCGTTCCAGCTCACCGCCCAGCGCTTCGTCATCCTCCAGCTCCATCACGGTCAGGCGGCCGCTGCCCAGATCGACCACGGCCAGACCGATCGCCTCCCGGCCTTGCCACAGCGCGCCGAGCAGGTTGTCGCTGCGTTGATCGACCAGCGCCTCGTCAGTCACCGTGCCCGGCGTGACGATGCGGACTACCTGACGCTCGACCGGCCCCTTGCTGCGCGCCGGATCGCCGATCTGCTCGCAGATCGCTACCGACTCGCCCAAGCGCACCAGGCGCGCCAGATAGCCTTCGACCGCGTGCACCGGCACCCCGGCCATCGGAATCGGTTCGCCGGCCGACTGGCCGCGCTGGGTCAGGGTGATGTCGAGTAGCCCGGCGACCCGCTTGGCATCGTCGTAGAAGAGCTCGTAGAAGTCACCCATGCGGTAGAAGAGCAGGGTGTGCGGATGCTGCGCCTTGATGCGCAGATACTGCTGCATCATCGGGGTGTGAGTCGAGAGGTCTGTAGCCATATGTCGCCAGTTTACCGGATCGGCTATCCTTGTCGCCATGATCGAAGATGATGCGACGCGGGCCGAACAGGTGGTGGCGCGGCTGGCCGGGCAGGGCGGCTGGCTGGCGACGGCCGAGTCGTGTACCGGTGGGCTGATCGCGGCGCGGGTGACCGATGTGCCGGGCGCCTCGTCCGCCTTCGATCGCGGCTTTGTCACCTACAGCAACGCAGCCAAGTGCGAGCTGCTCGGTGTCCTGCCGCAGACGCTGGATCGGTACGGGGCGGTGAGCGAGGCGGTGGTGCGTGAGATGGCCAGCGGGGCGCTGGTGCGCAGCCGGGCCACCATCGCGGTCGCGGTCAGTGGCATCGCCGGCCCCGGCGGCGGCAGCCCGGAGAAGCCGGTGGGTACGGTCTGGCTGGCGTGGGCCGTGCGCGACGGGGCGGTCGAGGCGTGCGGCTTCCACTTTGGTGGCGACCGCAGCGCGATTCGGATGCAGGCGGTCGAGGCGGCGCTGGCAGGATTGCTGGCGCGCCTATGAAGACACCCCCATTTTGTGAAATAATCCGCCTTTGGTTTACCAAGGTCGGGAGGTAGGACTTATGGACGAGAACAAGGCCAAGGCGCTGAGTGCAGCGCTGTCGCAGATCGAGCGCCAGTTCGGCAAGGGCTCGGTGATGCGCATGGGTGATCCTGGCGCAGTGCCCGATGTCTCTGCCGTCTCCACCGGTTCGCTGGGGCTCGATATCGCCCTCGGCGTCGGCGGTCTGCCGCGTGGCCGGGTGATCGAGATCTACGGCCCCGAGTCGTCGGGCAAGACGACGCTGACCCTGCAGGTGGTGGCCGAAGCGCAGAAGCTGGGCGGCACCTGTGCCTTTGTCGACGCCGAGCATGCGCTCGATCCGATCTATGCCGAGAAGCTGGGGGTCAATATCGGTGACCTGCTGGTCTCCCAGCCCGATACCGGTGAGCAGGCGCTGGAGATCGCCGACATGCTGGTCCGCTCCGGCGCGGTCGATGTCGTGGTGGTCGACTCGGTTGCGGCGCTGACGCCGAAGGCCGAGATCGAGGGCGAGATGGGTGATTCCCACGTCGGCCTGCAGGCGCGCCTGATGAGCCAGGCGCTGCGCAAGTTGACCGCCAACATCAAACGCTCCAACTGCCTGGTTATCTTCATCAACCAGATCCGCATGAAGATCGGCGTGATGTTCGGCAGCCCGGAGACCACCACCGGCGGCAATGCGCTCAAGTTCTACGCCTCGGTGCGTCTCGATATCCGCCGGATCGGCTCGATCAAGAAGGGCGAGGAGGTGGTCGGCAACGAGACCCGGGTCAAGGTGGTCAAGAACAAGGTGGCCCCGCCGTTCCGTCAGGCTGAGTTCGAGATCCTCTACGGCGAGGGCATTTCGCGTGAGGGTGAGCTGATCGACCTCGGTGTCAAGGAGGGGCTGGTCGAGAAGTCCGGCGCCTGGTACAGCTACAACGGCGAGAAGATCGGTCAGGGCAAGGACAACGCGCGTACCTGGTTCAAGGAGCATGTCGAGCAGGCGCAGGCGCTTGAGGCGCAGTTGCGCGAGCGGCTGCTGCCCCGACGCAGCGGCAGTGGTGCGCCGACCGCGGAGGAGGCCGAGGCCTGAGCCGCGACGCGGCGCACGAGATGGATGCGCGCGAGGCGGCGATCCGCCTGCTGGCGCGGCGCGAGCACTCGGCCCGCGAGTTGTGGCGCAAGCTGACCGAGCGCGGCTTGGCGGCCGAGGTGATCGGACCGACGCTGGCGGCGCTGGCGGCCGAAGGACTGCAGAGCGATGCGCGCTTTGCCGCTGAGTATCTGCGCAGCCGTGCCGAGCGCGGCTACGGTCCGCTGCGCATCCGTGCCGAACTGGCCGAGCGGGGCGTGGCCGGGTCGGAGATCGCCACGGCGCTGGGCGAGGCCGAAGCCGACTGGGCCGTGCGTGCCTGCGAGGTGCATCGGCGGCGATTTGGCGACGGGCGGCCGGTGGATCGGCGCGAACGCGCGCGTCAGATGCGCTTTCTGCAGCAGCGCGGATTTGATGGGGAACAGATCAGGGCCGCCTTGGGAACGCATTGAGCAAGGCGTTTCGGGTGGAACGACAGGAGACAACAGGCAGGATGCACGTTATGGACAGCCAGGCCAGCAGTGCCGGGATACGCAAGGCCTTTCTCGACTATTTCAGTGAGCACGGCCACGAGGTAGTGGCGAGCAGTTCACTGGTTCCGGCCGGTGACCCGACCCTGCTCTTCACCAATGCCGGGATGGTCCAGTTCAAGGACGTCTTTCTCGGTCGCGAGAAGCGTCCCTACGCGCGTGCCGTCAGTTCGCAGCGCTGCGTGCGCGCCGGCGGCAAGCACAACGACCTGGAAAACGTCGGCTACACCGCGCGCCACCACACCTTCTTCGAGATGCTGGGCAACTTCAGCTTCGGTGACTACTTCAAGCGCGAGGCGATCGAGTACGCTTGGGAGTTCCTCACCGTGGTGCTGCGGCTGCCGCCGGAGCGGCTCTGGGTCACCGTCTATGAAGAGGATGACGAGGCCGCCGATATCTGGCTCAAGGAGCTGAAGGTCGATCCGGCCCGCTTCTCGCGCATCGGTGCCGAAGACAACTTCTGGTCGATGGGTGACACCGGGCCGTGCGGCCCCTGCTCGGAGATCTTCTACGACCACGGGCCCGAGGTGGCCGGTGGCCCACCCGGTAGCCCCGACGCCGACGGCGACCGCTATATCGAGATCTGGAACCTGGTCTTCATGCAGTACGACCGCGCCGCCGACGGCAGCCTGACGCCGCTGCCGCGGCCGTCGGTCGATACCGGCATGGGGTTGGAGCGGCTCGCCGCGGTGCTGCAGGGGGTCCACTCCAACTACGAGATCGACCTCTTCGCCCACCTGATCGACGCCGTCGCCGCGCTGGCCGGTAGCGCCGGGCGCGACAACGCCTCGCTCAAGGTGGTGGCTGACCACATCCGTTCCTGCGCCTTCCTGGTGGTCGATGGTGTGACCCCGTCCAACGAGGGGCGCGGTTACGTGCTGCGCCGCATCATCCGCCGCGCCATCCGCCACGGCCACAAGCTCGGCCTGCGCGAGCCCTTCTTCTGGCGTCTGGTGGCCCCGCTGGCCGACGAGATGGGGGCCGCCTACCCCGAGCTGATCCACCAGCGCGAGCAGATCGAGCGGGTGCTGCGCCAGGAGGAAGAGCGTTTTGCCGAGACCCTCGAACAGGGGCTGCACATCCTCGATCAGACCGTGGCCGGCCTCGCCGGGCGCGAGATCCCCGGCGAGGCGATCTTCCGCCTCTACGACACCTACGGCTTCCCGGTCGACCTGACCGGCGACATCGCCCGCGAACGTGGCCTGACCCTGGATATGGCCGGCTTCGAGCGCGAGATGGCGCAGCAGCGCGAACGGGCCCGTGCCGCCAGCCGCTTCAGCGCCACCAGTCTGCCGCGCGTCGATACCGCGACCCATTTCAGTGGCTACGATCGCCTGCACGATGAGGGCCGTGTGGTGGCGCTCTTCGACAGTGAAGGCCAGCCGGTCGAGCGGTTGGAAGAGGGGCAGAGCGGTATCGTCGCACTCGACCGCACCCCGTTCTACGCCGAGTCGGGTGGTCAGATCGGCGATCGCGGCCAACTGGTGGTCAGTGGGGGCGAGTTTACCGTCGATGCGACGCGCAAGAGCGGCGAGGCCCACCTGCACATCGGCCACGTCAGCCGCGGCCGCTTCTGCGCCAGTGACCGGGTCGATGCCCACGTCACCGGCAGCGAGCGACGCGACACCGAGCGCAACCACTCCGCCACCCACCTGCTTCATGCCGCCCTGCGCAAGGTGCTCGGCAGCCACGTGCAGCAGAAGGGGTCGCTGGTCGAGGCGGCCAGGCTGCGTTTTGACTTCGCCCATTTCGAGCCGGTCAGCAGCGAGCAGCTGGCCGCCATCGAACAGCAGGTCAACGACGAGATACTGGCCAACCGCGAGGTGGTGGCCAGCGAGATGGCGATCGACGAGGCGCTCGCCTCCGGCGCCATGGCCCTCTTCGGTGAAAAGTACGGCGATCAGGTGCGGGTGCTGCGCATGGGCGACTTCTCGGTCGAGCTGTGCGGCGGTACCCACGTTGGCCGCACCGGCGACATCGGCCTCTTTCGCATCGTCTCCGAGGGCGGCGTGGCCGCCGGCGTGCGCCGCATCGAGGCGGTGACCGGCCACGGCGCACTGCGTCAGGTGACCGCCGATCAGTGCAGCCTGGCGCGTCTCGGCGGTCTGCTCAAGAGCGATCGCGACAGCCTGGAGGAGAAGGCCGCAGCGCTGGTCGAACGGCTGCGTGGCCTGGAGAAGGAGGTTGAGCGGCTCAAGTCGCAGCTGGCCGGCAATGCCGGTAGCGACCTGGCCGCGCAAGCGCGCGAGATCGCCGGCCTCAAGGTGCTGGCCGCGCGCATCGACGATCTCGATGCCAAGGCGCTGCGCGAGACGGTCGACCGGGTGCGCGACCAGCTGGGTGAGTGCGCCGTGCTCATCGCCAGTGTGGTCGACGGCAAGGTGGCGTTGGTGGCCGGCGTCAGCAAGGGGGCGACCAGCCGCCTGCGTGCCGGTGATCTGGTCAACGCCGTGGCCCAGCCCATTGGTGGGCGCGGCGGCGGCCGTCCCGACATGGCCCAGGCCGGCGGTGGCGATGCCGCCCAGCTGGATGCCGCCCTGCAGGCTGTCTACGGCTGGGTCGAAGCGAGGCTCGATTGAAATGGCACTGATCGTTCAGAAATTCGGCGGTACCTCGGTCGGCTCGGTCGAGCGCATCCTCAATGTCGCTCAGCGGGTCCATGCGGCGCGCCGGCACGGCGACGACCTGGTCGTGGTCGTTTCGGCGATGAGCGGCGAGACCAACCGGCTGCTCGGGTTGGCGCACGAGATCGACCCGGAGCCGGCGCCGCGCGAACTCGACGTGATCCTCTCCACCGGCGAGCAGGTCACCATCGGCCTGCTCAGCATGGCGCTCAACCGGCTCGGCTGTCCGGCCCGCTCCTACACCGGCGCCCAGGTGCGCATTCTCACCGACAGCGCGCACAACAAGGCGCGCATCCTCGGTATCGACGAGCAACGCATGCGCGATGACCTGAATCAGGGGCGCGTGGTGGTGGTGGCCGGCTTTCAGGGGGTGGACGAGCACGGCAACATCACCACTCTGGGTCGCGGCGGCTCCGATACCACCGCCGTGGCCCTGGCCGCAGCGCTCAAGGCCGACGAATGCCAGATCTACACCGACGTCGACGGCGTCTACACCACCGATCCGCGCGTGGTGGCGTCCGCGCGTCGGCTGGAGCGAATCACCTTCGAGGAGATGCTGGAGATGGCCAGCCTCGGCTCCAAGGTGTTGCAGATCCGCTCGGTCGAGTTTGCCGGCAAGTACAACGTGCCGCTGCGTGTGCTCTCCAGTTTTGGAGAGGGGCCCGGCACCCTGATTACCTACGAGGAAGACGACATGGAAGAGGCGCTGATCTCCGGTATAGCCTTCAATCGCGACGAGGCCAAGCTGACCATCCTTGGGGTGCCTGACCGCCCCGGTGTGGCCAGCCACATCCTCGGCCCGATCGGTGAGGCCAATATCGAGGTCGACATGATCATCCAGAACGTCGGCGCCGACGGCACCACCGACTTCACCTTCACCGTCCACCGCAACGACTACACCAAGGCGCTGCGTCTGCTGGAGAAGATCGCCGGCGAATTGGGCGCGCGCGAGGTCAATGGGGATGACCGGATCGTCAAGATCTCGCTGGTCGGCGTCGGCATGCGGTCGCATGCCGGTATTGCCGGTACCATGTTCAAGACCCTGGCGGATGAGGGCATCAATATCCGCATGATCTCCACCTCCGAGATCAAGATCTCGGTGGTGGTCGATGAGAAGTACCTGGAACTGGGCGTGCGCGCCCTGCACACCGCCTTCGGACTGGACAACGACAACAAGGACAGCCAGGCGGGTTGATACGGGGCCGGCTACGTACCGGTCCGCAGGGGGGAGGGCCCCTGTCTACAAGGAGAGCAATGCCATGCTGATACTGACACGCAGGGTGGGGGAGACCCTGATGATCGGCGATGAGGTGACGGTGACCGTCCTCGGCGTCAAGGGCAACCAGGTGCGCCTGGGCGTCAACGCGCCGCGAGACGTCTCGGTCCACCGCGAAGAGATCTATCGCCGTATCCAGGGTGATGACGGTGCCGAGACCGATGGGGGCGAGCCGTAAGTCCGTTTTGACGCATCGGCGTGAATCGGGTATCCTTGCCGATCTGAAAACGGAGAGATGGCCGAGTGGCTGAAGGCGCTCCCCTGCTAAGGGAGTATAGGGTTTATAGCTCTATCGAGGGTTCGAATCCCTCTCTCTCCGCCATCCTGATCTGATCCGCTTGACGAAGAAATGCGTTATGCGGATAATACAAAGTTCACAGCGCGCTCGTAGCTCAGTTGGATAGAGTACCTGGCTACGAACCAGGTGGTCGGAGGTTCGAATCCTTCCGAGCGCGCCAAATCAACACCAGCAAAAACCGCCTTCGGGCGGTTTTTGCGTTTTCGGGCTTTTGAGTTACCGCCGCAACCGCTCGCCGGCGACCAGCATCGAGGGGGTGAAGAGCAGGGTCAGCGGGGTGGCGATCAACAGGCCGCCGGCGATGGCGGTGGCGAGCTGGACCCAGTATTGGGTCGACGGGGCACCAACGCTGAACTCGCGGCCGATCGGGTCGATGGTCAGGGCGAAGACCATCGGCAGCAGGCCGAGCACGGTGGTCAGGGTGGTCAGCAGCACCGGGCGCAGCCGCTGGGCGCCGGTGCGCAGGGCCGCCTCGACCGGTGCCAGTCCCCGATGGCGCAGCACGTTGTAGGTGTCGATCAGGACGATGTTGTTGTTCACCACGATGCCGGCCAGGGCGATGATGCCGATGCCGCTCATGACCACGCTGAACGGCTCCTGGCGCAGCAGCAGGCCGAGCAGGACGCCGGCGGTGGAAAAGAAGATCGCGGTCAGCACCAGCAGCGCCTGGTGGATGCTGTTGAACTGGGTCACCAGGATCAGCACCATCAGAAAGAGGGCGAAGGCAAAGGCCAGCAGCAGAAAGCGGGTGGCCTCGGCCTGCTCCTCGCTCTCGCCGCGAAAACGTACGTCGACGCCATCGGGCGGTGGCGCCTCGCGCAGCCAGCTCTGCAGCGCCCGGGTGCGTTCGTCGACCAGCCGGCCGGGGGCGACGTCGGCCGCGAGGGTGTAGGTCTGGCGGCCATCGATGCGGTGGATCAGGCTGGTGCGCGGGGCCGGGTCGAAGCGGGCGAAGTGGCTCACCGGGACCAGGCCGGCCTCGGTCGGCACGCGCAGCTGGGTCAGTTGGGCCAGATGGCGCTGATCGACCGGGAAGCGCACCCGAATGTCGACCTCCTCGTCGGCGTCGTCCGGGCGGTAGCCGCCCAGACGCAGCCCCTGGGTGACCATCTGCACCGCGTTGCCGAGCAGGCCGATGTCGGCGCCGTAGCGGGCGGCCTCACGGTGGTCGATGGTCACCTGCAGCTCGATCCCCGGCAGCGGGCGGTTGTCCTCAATGTCGACGAAGCCGCCGAGCTGCGCCATGCCGTCGCGCAGGTGGCCGACGGCGGCGGCCAGGGCACCGCCGTCGCCCCCGGAGAGCTCGACCACGATCGGCTTGTCGCCGCCGGGGCCGCCCTGCTGGCTGCGCAACTGCAGGGCGACGCCGGGCAGGTCGGCCAGCTCGTGGCGCAGGGCGTCGAGCAGTTCGCGCGCCGGGCGGCGGCGCTGCCAGTCGATCAGCTCGAGCTGGATCAGGCCGATCACGTCCTCGGCCAGGTCGCCGCTCAGGCGTGCCTGCTGGGAGCCGATGGTGCGCGCGTAGACGGTACGGATCTCGGGATGGTCGTGCAGCCGCGCCTCGACCGAGCGCACCAGCGCATCGGCCTCGTGGACCGAGAGGTCGCCGCGCGCCTGCACCTGGATCTGGGCAAAGCGTGCCTCGACATCGGGGAAGAAATCGACCCCCTGGCCGAGCGCCCCATAGAGCTGGAAGGCGCCAATGGTGAGCAGCACGGCCGCGGCGGCGGTCTTGCCGGGGTGGTCGATGGTGCGGCGCAGCAGGGCGATATAGCGCCCGGTGCCGCCATCGAGCCGGTCGAACTGACCGGCCTCGGCCGCCTTGATGCGCGCCACCTGCTGCGGTCGGCTGGCGCCGCTGGCACCGAGTACGCCGCCCAGTACCGGGATGAAGATCAGCGCCATGGTCAGCGAGGTCAGCAGGGTGACGATCACTGTGGCCGGCAGGTAGAACATGAACTCGCCGACCACGCCGGGCCAGAAGAGCATCGGAAAGAAGACCGCCAGGGTGGTAGCGACCGAGGCGATGATCGGCCACGCCATGCGCTGGGCGGCGGCGAGGAAGGCGTCGTGGCTGCTGCGCCCCTCGGCCAGATAGCGATCGGCCTGTTCGACCACGACGATGGCGCCATCGACCAGCATGCCGACCACCAGGATCAGGGCGAAGAGGACGACGATATTGAGGGTGATGCCCATCAGGTGCAGGGCCAGTACGCCGCCGAGAAAGGCACCGGGGATGGCCAGCCCGACCAGCCAGGAGGAGCGCCCGCCCAGCGCCGCGACGATGGTCAGCATGACCAGAAAGACGGCGGTGAGGACGTTGTTTTCGAGATCGCCCAGCAGCTCGCGCACGTCGCGTGCCTGATCCTGCAGATAGTTGACCTCGATCGCCCCGGGCCACTCCTGCCGGGCCGTCTCGATCACCGTCCGGGCGGCCGCGACGGTCTCCAGGATGTTGGCGCCGCCGCGCTTGCGGATCTCCAGCGAGACGGCCGGCTGGCCGTTGATGCGGGCAAAACTCTCCGGGTCGCGGAAGGTGCGGCGCACAGTGGCGATCTCGTCGAAGGTGATCACGGTGCCGTCGCGCACCACCACCGGCAGGGCCATGATCGCCTCGACCGACTCGATCACCCCGGGTACCTTGAGGGCGAGGCGCCCGGCACCGGTATCCAGCGCCCCGACGGCGACCAGCCGGTTGTTGCGCTCGATGGCGGCGACCAGCTCGTGGTAGGGCAGGCGGTAGCTCTCCATGGTCAGCGGATCGACCATCACCTCGACCTGCTCGTCGCGATCCCCGCCGATGACCACCTCCAGCACGCCGGGAATCGCCTCGATGCGGTCACGCAGATCTCGCGCCACCTGGACCAGGGTGCGCTCCGGCAGGGGGCCGGAGAGGGCGACTGTCAGCACCGGAAACATCGACAGGTCGACCTCGGTGATCTGCGGCTCACGGCTGTCGGCGGGCAGCTCGGGGCGAACCCGGTCGACCCGCTCGCGCAGGTCGGCCAGGGCGCGGCGGTTGTCGTAGCCGGCGCGGAAGTCGAGGCGCAGCAGGGCAAAACCCTCGCCAGCACTGGCATGCAGCGTCTCCAGCCCGGCGATCGCCTGCAGCTCACGCTCCAGCGGGCGAACCAGCAGGCGTACACTGTCCTCGGGGGCGATGCCCGAGTGGGTGACGCTGACGAAGAAGATCGGGATATCGATGTCGGGCGCCGCCTCCTTGGCGATCCAGGCGTAGGAGAGGCCGCCGGTGAAGAGGATCAGCAGCAGGAGCAGCAGGACGGTGCGGCTGCGCGAGAAGGCCGCGGCGAGCAGGCCGTTCATCAGGGCGCCTCGATCGTCTCGTTGGCGTTGGCCTCCTGCACCACGCGGACCGGCTCCCCGTCACTGACAAAGCCGTGTCCCAGCGTGATCAGCCGCGCCTGGGGTGGCAGCCCGGTGACCCACAACCGGTTGGCCTCGGCACGCACCGGCTCGACGGGGACGAAACGGGCGCGCTCCTGCCCCTGCGGATCGCGCTCGGCCAGCATGACCCCAAGGCGCCCCGTGCTGTCCTGGCTGATCAGTGCGGGAGAGAGGGGGTGTGCCTCGACCGAGCTGACCGGAATCTCCACCTGGACGCTGATCCCGGACGGCAAGCGCCGCTCCGGGTTGGCCATGCGCACCTCGCTGCGGAAGGTGCGTGTCCGGGGGTCGGCCTGCGGCGAGACGAAGCTGACCACCCCGGCGTGTTGGCTGCCGTCGAGCAGCGACAGGCGCGCCTCCTGCCCTGCACGTACGGCGTGGACGGGCTGCTGGGGCAGCTGGATTACGGCGCGCAGTGGGTTGTTCTCGACGATCTCGACGATCGACTCACCGGCGGTGACAAAGTCGCCGCGACCGATGTGGCGTTGCTTGACCACGCCGCTGATCGGGGCGCGGATCGTGGTGTGCTCCAGCTCGAGACGGGCGCTCTCCAGTCGTGCCCGCGCCGCCTCCAGTTCGGCCAGCGAGGCCTCCTCGCGCAGGCGCGCCTGAAAGCCCTCGCGACCGAGCGCCTGAGCCGCCTCATGGTCGCTCTGCGCGCCGCGCACTGCCGCCTCGGCCTGGCGTACCCGCGCCGGACGGTCGTCCGGATCCAGACGCGCCAGCACGGCGCCTTCCTCGATGGCATCGCCCTCGGCCACCGGCGTCTCGGCGACCTGCCCGCCGGTCTTGGCGCGTACCGTCACCGCCTGCTCCGGCAGCAGTTCGCCGCGTGCCCGCACCAGCCGCTCGATCGTCTGCGCCTCGCTCAGCGTGACCCCCACGGCGACCGGCTGCCGCGCCTCCGGCATCTCCTCCGGTGAATCGGGGCGGGTCAGGCTGCCGCTGGCAATCCAGAGCGCGAGCAGCAGCACAGCCCCCAAGACCAGCAGGGCGGAACGGTAACGGTGCAGAAATGGGTGCATGGGATCACTTCCAAATGTACATCCATAACAGAGTAGCCAAGCGGCGGGCGGGTTGCCAGACGTAGTGGAGCGAGTGTGGCCGCCTGTGTTAGCCTGAACTTTTGGCTTCGGAGTCTGGTTTGACCCTCGATCAAGTCTTTCTTGCTCTGCTGCTGCTCGGTCTGCTCCTGCTGGTCGGCAAGTGGCTGAGGTTGCAGGTGGCGCTGTTCGGGCGCCTGTTTCTGCCCAGCTCGGTGATTGCCGGACTGCTGGCCTTGCTGCTGGGAGACCAGGTGGCTGGCCGGTGGATGGATGGTCTCTTTCCCGCCTCGGTGCTGGAGGTCTGGTCCGGGCTGCCCGGGCTGCTGATCAGCGTCGTCTTTGCGGCCCTCTTTCTGGGTAAGCCGATACCGGGCTTGCGCACCATCTGGAAGCGGGCCGGCCCCATGGTGGCCCACGGTCAGACCCTGGCGTGGGGTCAGTATGTCATCGGTCTGGGGCTGGCCATTGGGCTGCTGACGCCGGTCTTCGGCGTCTCGCCGATGAGTGGTGCCCTGATCGAGATCGGCTTTGAAGGCGGGCACGGCACCGCCGCCGGTCTGGCCGATACCTTCCGCGAACTCGGTTTTGAAAGCGGTGCCGACCTCGCCCTGGGGCTGGCCACGATCGGTGTGGTGGCCGGTGTCCTGCTGGGGACCGTGCTGGTCAACTGGGGGGTAAGAACGGGCCGACTCGACAGCCAGCAGATCGAGCGGCCAGACAGCGAACTGCTCAGCGAGCACGACGAGCGCGAGGCGCTTCCCACACTGGCTCGTACCCGCTCGGTCGACCCGCTCTCGATCCACCTCGGTTTTGTGGCGCTGGCCATTGCGATCGGTTGGCTGCTGCTGCAGGGGTTGATCGCGCTGGAGCGGTGGACCTGGAATGCGGGCGGTGAGGGGGTCGAGCTGATGACCCACATTCCGCTCTTCCCGTTGGCGATGGTCGGGGGTGTGCTGGTGCAGTTGACGCTGATGCGCCTGGGCCATGCCGACGCACTGGACCGCCAGTTGATCAATCGCATCTCGGGGACGGCGCTGGATGTACTGATCGTCGCCGCTCTGGCGACCCTGTCGCTCGAGGCGATCGGTAGCCACATCGAGGTCTTCGTCATTCTGGCGGTGGCCGGTATTCTCTGGGGGCTGTTCGGTTTTCTGGTGCTGGCCCCGCTGATGTTTCGCAAGGACTGGTTCCCGATGGGGCTGGCCAACTTCGG
>SKWO01000064.1 GCA_007128895.1 Gammaproteobacteria bacterium | reverse complement strand
CTCTGTCCACGCCACGCACAACCACCACGGTCGACACCATCGAACTGACCGTTCGCGCCCTGCGTGCACTGGCCGGCCCCTTTGCCGGGCTCAGCGGGGCCGACTTCTGTCAGGCGATCTGTCGCCACATCGTCGAGCAGCTCGAGCTGGACTGCGTCTTCGTCGGCCTCTACGCGTCCGACACCGAAGAGGTACACAGCTACGCCGGCTGGGATGGACAGGGCGCCATGCAGCCGTTCAGCTACGCGCTGGCCGACACCCCGTGCGAACACGTGGTCGGACGCGAGTACGCCACCTACCCGGATAGCGTCCAGCAACGCTTTCCCAACGACCTGATGCTGGTCGAGATGGGGCTGGAGGCCTACGTCGGCGCGCCGCTGTTCGATCGCAAGGGGCGCCCGCTCGGCATCGTGGTCGCCCTCGCCACCCAGGCTCTCGCCACCGACCATCCGGTTGCCACCCTGCTGCCGCTCTTTGTCGAGACGATCAGTGCCGAGATCCAGCGCAGTCGCGCCGAGCAGGAGCTGCGTCAGCAGGAGGCGTGGCTGCGCAAGACCGAGGCCGGCTATCGCGCCCTCTTCGACAGCCTGCATGAGACGGTCTATGTGCAGCAGGCCGATGGCCGCTTCATTACGGTCAATCAGGGTGCCGAGCGCATGTACGGCTACCCGCGCGACTGGTTCATCGGCAAGGGACCGGCCGATCTGGCCGCGCCCGGACGCAACGATCTCGAGGCCCTGCAGCGCATCTACAGCCGTGTGCTCGATGGCCAGCCGCAGACCTTCGAATTCTGGGGCCGCCGCGCCGACGGCAGTGAGTTTCCCAAGGAGGTTCGTGCCTACCGCGGCATCTGGTACGGCGATGAGGTCATCTTCGCCCTGGCCATCGACATCAGCGACAAGAAGGCGCATCAGCAACAGCTCGAGTACGCCGCCCGCTACGACATCCTGACCGGCCTGCCCAACCGCGTGCTGCTCGCCGAATACATGGCCCAGACGCTGGATGGCTGCCGCGAGGCGCAGCGCCAACTGGCGGTCGCCTACATCGACCTGGATGGCTTCAAGGCGATCAACGACCACCACGGCCACGAGGTCGGTGACCACCTGCTGGTCGCCGTCGCCCGCCGCATGCAACGCGCCGTGGACAAGGACGACCTGGTCGCCCGTCTGGGGGGCGACGAGTTCGTCGCCGTGCTCGCCACCTCCAGCGCCGAACGGCTCGATCCGCGCCTGGATCGGCTATTGCAGGCCGCCTCCGCACCGATCGTGCTGGGCGAACTGACCCTCCACGTCTCCGCCAGCATCGGTGTCACCACCTGCGCCTGCACCCACGACCCGAGCGACCCGGACCAACTGCTGCGACGGGCCGATCAGGCGATGTACCAGGCCAAGCTGGACGGCAAGAACCGCATCCACCTCTTCGATGACGCCCTGGAGCAGGATATCCTGCTGCGCCACGAAAACCGGACCCGCTTGCGCGAGGCGCTGGAGCACGACGAATTCGAGCTCCACTACCAGCCCAAGGTCAACATGCACAGTGGCGCGGTGATCGGAGCCGAAGCACTGATCCGCTGGCGCCACCCCGAACGTGGCCTGCTCTCTCCTGCGGCCTTCCTGCCCGACATCGAGGGCCAGCCGCTCGACATCGAGCTGGGCGAATGGGTCATCGACCGCGCCCTGCGCCAGACCCGGCAGTGGCGTGAAGCCGGGCTCGAACTGCCGGTCAGCGTCAACATCTCCGGCCATCACCTCGAACAGCCCGACTTCATCGAGCGGCTACGTGCCCGCATCGAGGCCGAGCCCGATTACCAGCCCGGCCAGCTTGAGCTGGAGATTCTGGAAAGCACGGCACTGGGCGAGATCGGGCGTACCAGCTCGGTCATCCAGGCCGGTCGGGCACTCGGCGTCGCCTTCGCACTGGACGACTTCGGCACCGGCTACTCCTCACTCACCTATCTCAAGCGGCTACCGGCCCAGGTGCTGAAGATCGATCAGAGCTTCGTACGCGACATGCTCGAGGATCCGGACGATCTGGCCATCCTGGAAGGGGTCATCGGCCTGGCCGACGCCTTCCGCCGCCACACCATTGCCGAGGGGGTCGAGACCCTCGAGCACGGCCAGCTGCTGCTCCAACTCGGCTGCGAACAGGCCCAGGGCTACGGCATTGCCCGACCGATGCCGGCCGACGCCATCCCGGGCTGGATCGCCAGCTGGCAGCCGGCACCGCTCTGGCTCGAGGCCCGCCCCCTCAACCACGAGGATCTGCCGATCCTCTATGCCGGCGTGGAACACCGCGCCTGGATCAAGGCAATCGAGCAGCACCTGAGCGGGGCACAGAGCGACCCGCCGCCACTCGATCCGCACCAGTGCCGTTTCGGGCGTTGGCTCGACCAGGCTCGCAGCGATCGTCGCCTGTCACAGAGCCCGACCCTGCGCCTGATCGACGCACTGCACGAACAGGTCCACGCCGAGGCCGACCGGCTGCTGGCCGAGCCGCGCTCCGACCGCGTGATCGGCGAACATCTGGGTCCGCTCTACCAGCTGCGCGACCGACTCCTCGGCGAACTGGAGAGCCTGCGCCGCTGAGCTGCATTTTGCAGTCTACCCACGTCCCACCTCGCGAACACCGCCATCAGACAGACGCAACCAGCCGTCAAATAGAACAATTCCAATTCATGGCCCGCTTCATGCATTCCCCATCGGGGCAAGACGAGGGGATACCATGTCAAAACAACAAACAACGATAAGCAACGATCTGCCAGAGGGCGTCGCCACCTATTCACGGCTGTTTCGCAACCTGACCGTGGTGGCGGCGACGCTCTTTGGCCTCTTTTTCGTCAGCCTCAGCATCTGGCATGCCCTGCAACTGGAGCACCGGACCCTGGAACGGCTGGCCCACTCCTACTCCGAGTCGGTGCTCGCCTTTCGCAACTACTACACTGAGCAGGTGGTGCGTCGGCTGATCGACCACCCCGAAGTCACCATCACGCATGACTACCACGACCGGCCCCACGCGATCCCGATTCCCGCCACCCTGTCGCTGGAGCTGCTGGACTACCTCAGCGACCAGGACCTTGATCTGGCCATTGCCCAGGTCAGTGAATCGCCCTTTCCGTGGCGTGCAGCACGCATCCTGAGCCCGATCGAGAGCGAGTCACTGCGCATCCTGCGCGAGACCGACGCCGAACACCACACCGTGATCGAGCGCAGCGCCGGCCGCAAAACCTTGCACCACGCCATGGCGATCCGCATGGAGGCGACCTGCATCGCCTGCCACAACAGCCATCCCGACTCGCCGCGCCGCGACTGGCAGGTTGGCGACTTGCGTGCGGCACAGATCGTCAGCCTCCCGATCGGCGGCGGTGCCGGTATCGTCGAACGCGCCTTTGCCGACTTCTGGCAGGTCGGACTGCTTGTGCTGTTGGCCTTTGGGGGTGGCCTCACCGCCCTGTTCTGGATGGACCGCCGGGTTCGTCGCGCCCTGCAACTGGCCCACGACAAGGCCGAGGCCCACGCCGCCGCGCTCAAGGAGGTGGTCGACCGCCAGCATGCCCTCGACCAGCACGCCATCGTCAGCATGGCCGATGTAGCCGGCAACATTACCTATGTCAACGAGAAGTTCTGCGCCATCTCCGGCTACACACAGGAGGAGCTGCTCGGCCAGAACCACCGCATGGTCCGCTCCGACGTGCATCCGCCCGAGTTCTACGAGCAGCTCTGGCAGACCATCACCCAGGGCCAGGTCTGGCACGGCGAGATCTGCAACCGCGCCAGGGACGGCGGCCACTACTGGGTCGCCGCCACCATCGTCCCCTTCATGGACGGCAACGGCCTGCCACGGCAGTACATCTCGATCCGCACCGACATCACCGAGCGCAAACGCATCGAGCAGGCGATGGCACGCGCCCGCGAAGAGGCCGAGGCAGCCAACCGGGCCAAGAGCGAGTTCCTCTCCAGCATGAGCCACGAGCTGCGCACCCCACTCAACGCCATCCTCGGCTTTTCCGACGTCCTCGCCGGCGACCGCTTCGAGCCGCTCAGCGAACGTCAGCGCGAGTACCTCGACCACATCAGCCGCGGCGGCCAGCACCTGCTCAGCCTGATCAACGAGGTGCTCGATCTGGCCCGTATCGAGGCCGGCAGGATCAGCCTCTCACTGGAGGCATTCAGCCCCGACGACGTCATTCGGGAGTGCGTACAGCTCTCGCGCAAGCTCGCCGAAGGGCGCGGCATCACCCTGCTGGACGGCAGCGACAGCCCACTGCCGCCGGTCCAGGCCGATCTGACCCGTGCTCGTCAGATCCTGCTCAACCTGCTCTCCAACGCGATCAAGTACAACCGCGCCTACGGTCTGGCCAAGGTCACCACAGAGCTGCCCGGCAACGGCTACCTGCGCATCGCCGTCACCGACACCGGCCCCGGTATCCCCGAGGATAAACAGCATGAGCTCTTCCAGCCCTTCTCACGCCTCGGCCAGGAGACCAGCCAGACCGAGGGCACCGGCATCGGCCTGACCATCACCCGCCGCGTGGTCGAGGCAATGGGTGGCCAGATCGGCTTTAGCAGCGTCGAAGGCGAGGGCAGCACCTTCTGGTTCGAGCTGCCACTGGCCGATGCGCTGCCTGCCGTTTCGTCCCCCTCCGGGGCCACCGCGCCGGGGAACGCCCATGAACGGCTTCCCATCCCAGCCAACGGCCGCCTCTGCCATGTGCTCTATGTCGAGGACAACCCGGCCAACCGTGAACTGATGCAGTGCGTCTTCGAAGCGGCAGAAGGGGGCGAACACTACCGTCTGACCATGGTGGAAAGTGGCGAAGAGGCGATCGTTCAAGCGATGCAGGAGCCGCCCGACCTGCTCCTGCTCGACATCAACCTGCCGGGCATGGACGGCTTCGAGTGCCTGGAGGCGCTACGCGCGCTGCGGGCGACCGCCCATACCCCGGCCATTGCCGTCAGCGCCAATATCCTGCCCGAGGTGAAGGCGCGTGCCCGAGAGGTCGGTTTCACCGACTTCCTGACCAAGCCGGTCGGTCTGCAGACCCTCTACCGGGCTATCAACAAGGCCTTGGCCGAATAAGCAAGGAGAAGCCACGATGGACGCTGTCCCCTGCGCCCACCAGAGCGCCCGCATCCTGATCGTCGACGACAAGCCGGTCAACGTCGCCCTGCTCCAGGCGGTGCTCGGCAACGCCGGCTACACTGACGTCACCGGGCTGACCGACCCCGAAGAGGCTCTGCCCCTGCACCAGCAGGCGCCCTTCGATCTCTTTCTGCTCGACATCCGCATGCCGGTAATCGACGGCCACGAGGTGCTGCGTCGCCTGCGCGCCAGCGAGGCAGACGATGACCTTACCCCGGTGCTGGTACTCACCGCGCAGACCGACCAGGAGACGCGCTTCGAGGCGCTGCGCAACGGTGCCAACGACTTTCTGACCAAGCCGTTCGACCACCACGAGGTGCTGCTGCGTATCCACAACATGCTGGAGATGCGCTGGCTGGCCAAGGAGCGCAAGCGCCAGAACCGACTGCTGGCCGAGCGGGTCGAGGTGCAGGACCACCACATCCGCGCGATCGCCGACAACGCCCCGGACGCGATACTGGTCACCGACTCGAACGGGTGTGTAGCGGAGCAGAACGAGGCGGGAGAGCGCCTCTTCAACGGCTCGCTCAGTGGCCAGCCACTGAGCGCTCTGGTCGCCGACCCGCTGCCCGAACGTGGCACCCTGGAGACCACCGCGCAGCGTCTGGACGGCAGCCACTTCCCGTTCGAGCTCTCCATCGCCCCGCTCCAGCCTGGTAGCCCGGAGCGCATCGTCATCGGCCGCGACATCAGTGCGCGACTGCAGGCCCAGGAGGAGCTGAACTGGCTGGCCGGCCACGACAGCGCCACCGGACTGGCCAACCGCTACGCACTCCGCAGCGCCATCACCCGGGCCATCAACGCGCAGGGCGAAGCGACCGTCTTTGCCGTGCTGATCAGCGGCCACCGCCGCCACAGCGACCTCTTTGGCGCCAGCAGCGCCGAAGCGTTGCAGCGCATGGTCGGCGAGACAATCACAGCGCTGATGCCCAGTGAAGCCGCGTGCGGCCTGTGGGGCGAGGCGCTCTTCATCGCCCTCCATCCGGGTGAGCTCGAGCCCGAGGCCCGGGAGCATCTGGGGCGGGCCATCCAGGGCGAGATCGCGCGCAGCTGGCTGGTCGAACAGCGCGAGCTCGACCTCGACTGCCGGGTCGGCTCAGCCTGCGCCCCGGAGGCCGGAGACCACCCGGACACCCTGGTGCGGCGTGCCACCATGGCTGCCGCCGCTGCCCGCGACTACCGTCACTTCGAGCCAGCCCTGGAGCAGCACCAGAGCGAGTGGCACCACATGGAGCGGGAGCTGCGCCACGCCCTCGAGCGCAACCAACTGGAACTCTACTACCAACCCAAGATCGACCTGGCCAGCGGCGCCCTGCACGGCGCCGAGGCGCTGATGCGCTGGCACCACCCGGAGATGGGGCTGGTATCACCGGTCCGCTTCATCCCGATCGCCGAGGAGACCGGCCTGATCGACCGCTTCGGCAGCTGGGCCATTGAGCAAGCCGCACGCGACAGCCACGACTGGGCAGGACTCAACATCGCGGTCAACGTCTCGGCCCACCAGCTCCTGCGCCCCGGCCTGATCGAGGCGGTCCACCGCGCCGGCCAGCTCGGCCTGCCGGTCGAGCGGCTCGAACTGGAGGTGACCGAGAGCGCCGTGATGGACGATACCGAGGCGGCACTGCGCGCCCTGCACGGCCTCAGCAGCCAGGGAATCCGGCTGGCCATCGACGACTTCGGCACCGGCTACTCATCACTGGCCTACCTGTCGCAGATGCCGCTCTCGGTCCTCAAGATCGATCAGAGCTTCGTGCGCCAGCTGGGTGAGAGCCGGCAGGCCGGCGCGATCGTCGACATGATCATCGGCCTGGCCCGCACCCTCGACCTCTCCACCGTGGCTGAAGGGATCGAGACCGCCGAACAGCAGCAGTATCTGATTCAGGCCGGCTGCACCCTGGGCCAAGGCTATCTCTGGGCCAAGCCGCTGACCCGCGCAGCCTTCAACGATTTTCGCAGCGGTTTTACCGGTGCCACCGCAGACGCTTTCGGTACAGGGTCGAGTCACTGACCCCGAGGCGACGCGCCGCCTCGGCGACGCTGCCGCCGCACAGGGCGATCGCCGCCTCGATCGTCTCCCGTTCGACCTCGTCGAGCGGGCGGATCGACGTCGGCCCCAAGTCCACCTCCGGCTCTGGCGGCTGTACCACCTGATCGGTCGCCGGCTGAACGGCCGGTGCCCACGGCGACGCCCCAGGCCCACGATCACTGAGGTCACTACTCAGGCCCAACATGGCCGCCGTCACCACGCCACCGGGGTGGAGTACCACCGCCCGGCGCACGACATTTTGCAACTGACGCACGTTGCCCGGCAGCGGATGCTCAAGCAGTGCCGCCCGGGCGTCGTCGGTCAGGCCGGTAAAGTGCTTGCCCTCGTCGGCGGCGTAGCACGTCAGAAAGTGGTTGGCCAGCCGCAGCACATCATCACCCCGCTCGCGCAGCGGCGGCATCGGCAGTGGCACGACAAAGAGCCGGTAGTACAGATCCTCGCGGAAGCGACCGGCCTCCACCTCGGCCCACGGGTCACGGTTGGTGGCACAGACAAAACGCACATCCGAGACCATCTCGCGGTTGTCGCCGACGCGCTGGAAGCGGCGCGTCTGGATAAAGCGCAGCAACTTGGTCTGCAGCTCGGGCGCCATCTCGCACACCTCGTCGAGAAACAGGGTACCGCCATCAGCGCGCTCGGCGGCCCCGGCCCGCGCCGCGACCGCACCGGTAAAGGCCCCCTTGACGTGGCCAAAGACCTCACTCTCGAGCAGTTCACCGGGGATCGCGGCACAGTTGAGGGTCACCAGCGGCCCCTGGGCACGCCGGCTGTGACGGTGGATCGCCTCGGCCGCCACCTCCTTGCCGGTGCCGCTCTCGCCGGTGATGAAGACGGTGGCATCACTGCCGGCCACGTTCTCGATGATCCGGTAGATCACCTGCATCGGCGCCGAGCCGCCGACAAAACCGGCAAAGCGATCGCGAGTACCTACCTGCAGCGAATCGAGGCGCCGCTCCAGCTGCAGCCGCTCGACCAGGTGGTTGACCGTCAGTTCGAGCCGGTGCTGGTCGACCGGCTTGAGCATGTAGTCATACGCCCCGAGCCGCACCGCCTCCATGGCCGAGTCGGCGCTGTCCTCACTGGTGATAATGACCACTTTCGGTGTCTGTCCGAATTCGCCCAACCGGGCCAGCAGCTCAAGGCCGTGCATATCGGGCAGGCGCAGATCCAACAGGACGATATCCGGCCGTTGCCGCCCCATCCGTGCCAACGCTTCGGCCCCGGTGGCCGCCAGCGAGATCCGGCACCCGCTGTCGCGCACGAACTCAGCGTAGGCGGCCGCCAGCAGGTCGTCGTCCTCGACAATCAGCAGATCGGGTTGGGCTCGCATGGTCGCTCCGTGTATAAAGGGGTGGCCATTGTCGTCAAAATGCAGCGTCACTGCAAATTGCAGTGACGCCATTCCGGCAAGACAGCACCGCTAGAGAGCGATTGAATCAGAATCAAGGTGGCACACACAGATCGGTACAGCCATGGCTGACACACAGCACCATCAAACCGAAGCGGGGCCAGAGACGGCACGGGAGGCCACTGCAGACAGTGGGCTGATGCGCTCCGACCGCGCCCTGGGGGCTATACTGATCACCTTCTCGCTGCTGGTCATGGCAGCGCTGGGCATGGCCCTCTACGGCTTCGTTGCCAGTGAACGCAACGCCGCGCTGGAACAGGTCGAGGCGCACACCATCGCTCTCACCGAGATGCAGCGGCAAACCATCGACCAGCGCCTGCAGGCGCACGACGCCTTTCTGCGCATGGTGGCCCGCCTGCTGCACTCAGGCCATTCGCCGGCCTCCCTGGAGCCGCTGCTGGCGGCACGGCGCGCGACCCAGTCGGATATCATGGACCTGCTGGTTCTGGATGGTGAGGGCCGCATCACGGCGTGGACCGGCAGTGGCAGCCCACCCGATGTGCGTGAACGTGCCTACTTTACCGTCTACCGCACCTCGCCCGCGCCCTCTTTGGCGATCACGCCACCCATGCCCTCGCTGGTCCATGAGGGGCGCTGGTTCTTTGCCCTCAGCCGGCCGCTCCACAGCGACGACAGCCTGACCGGCGTGGTCGTCGCCATCCTCGATATCGACCGTTTCGCCGAGGCCTTTGGGCGCCAGCTGAGCGAAAGCGAGACCACCCTCCTGCTTGCCGGCCACGACGGTCGGGCCTACTTCCGCCTGCCCCGCCTGGCCGGCGACACCGAGATGCAACTGCCCGCCATCGCGGCCCTGCAGGGGAATATCCCGCCTCAGATTGTCCGTCACATACGCTCCGAGTTCGATGGCCGCGACCGACTTGCCGTGGTTCAGCCGCTCGCCAATCTACCCTTGGTCGTCAGCGCCACCAGCGACCTCGCTGCCGCACAGCAGCAGGGTGAGCGGCTGGCCGCACAGGCGCTTTCGGCCTACCTGCTGTTCGTGCTGCTCGGCACCGGCGCGACCGGCTTCATGCTCCTTGGACTGCGTACCCGCGCCCGGGCGCGCGACGCACTGCAGGCGCGTGAAGCTCGCCTGAGGCAGGTTACCGAACAGCGCCAGCAGGCCGAGCAGCGTCTGTCCAAACTCGCCAGCCATTTGCCCGGCGTCATCTACCAGTTCCATTGGCGCAACGACGGCAGCAGTGGCTTTCCCTATGCCAGCGAAGGCATGCTGCGTATCTACGGCGTCGACCCGCAGCGCGTCCGAGACGACGCCGGCGCCGTCTTCGCCACCCTCCACCCGAACGACCTTGAGCGGGTGCACACCAGCATCCTCGCCTCCCGCGAACAACTCACCCCGTGGCAGATCGAGTACCGAGTCAACCACCCCGATGGTCATATGCTCTGGGTCGAAGGTCGCGCGATGCCTGAACGGCTGCCCGACGGCAGCACCCTGTGGCACGGCTATATCGCCGACATCACCGGACGCAAGGAGATCGAACAGCGGCTGCAGCAGATCACGGACAACATCAACGAGGTCGTCTGGATCCGATCTGCCGCCGAGATGCTCTATATCAGCCCCTCCTACGAACGGGTCTGGGGGCGCAGCGTCGAAAGCCTCTACCGTCATCCGGACAGCTTCGTCGAAGCCATCCACCCGGACGATCGCAGCCGTGTTCTTGAAGCACTGCAGGCGGAAATCTCAGCAGGCCAGCTCTTTGACATGAGCTACCGTATCGTACGGCCGGACGGCGAAGTACGCTGGATACAGGCCCGCAGCTACCCGGTACGGGACGAGCAGGGCCGGCTCTACCGCAGTGCCGGAACCGCCATTGATATCACCGATCGCAAAGTCGTCGAGGAGGAACTGGCCCGCTCCAACACCGAACTGGAGCAGTTCGCCTACGCCATCTCCCACGACATGCGCCAGCCACTGCGCATGATCACCGGCCACCTCGGCACCCTGGAGCGCGCATTGGGCGACCGGATCGACGACGATGAACGTGAATCGATGCGCTTTGCCATCGATGGCGCCCGACGCATGGATCAGATGATCGTCGGCCTGCTCGACTACTCGCGGGTCGGGCGCAAGACCGAGCCCAAGGCCGAGATCGAGAGCCGTGATGCGCTCGAGGAGGCGCTCGCCTTCCTGGGGCCGGCAATCGAAGAGCACGGCGCACAGATCAGCGTCGAGGGCGACTGGCCGCGTCTTGTCGCCAGCCGCGATGAGCTGACCCGACTGCTGCAGAACCTGATCGGCAACGCCGTCAAGTACCGCGTACCGGAACGCACATCCGAAATCACCCTCAATGGGGAGCTCATCGAAGCCCGCTGGCGGGTGACCATCAGGGACAATGGCGTCGGCTTCGATCCGGCACAGGCCGGCCGCCTCTTCCGCGTCTTCTCCCGGCTTCACGCACGCAGCCAGTACGAGGGTAGCGGCGTCGGGTTGGCACTATGCCGACGCATCGTCGAACACCACCACGGTACCCTCTGGGCCAGCTCCGCCGGCAACGGCCAGGGGGCCACCTTCTGCTTCGAGTTACCGCTATGATCCACCTGACCCGCATGCTCTACCTCAGCACCGCCAGCCCGTCGCTGACCGATGACGACCTGGAGGCGATCCTGAAACAGTCGCGGGACAAGAATCAGCGGCTCAACATCACCGGCGTCCTCTACTCCGGCGGCGACCACTTCACGCCCGATGCGCTGCGCTTATCGGGCCTACAGGGTGGTGCCGAACCGTAGGCCCGATAAGGCCACAGGCCGCATCGGGCGAACGCGGATGAGGCGCCGATCAGTCCCGGTCCGACGTGGCGGCGGCCAACGCTTCGGCAATCATCGCCAGCAGGCCCGCCTTGCGAAACGGTTTGGTAAAGTGGATATCGCAACCGGCCGCGAGGCTGTTGGCCCGATCCTCGGGCAAGCCATGTGCTGTAAGGGCGATGATCGGCACCGGCGTTGCCGTGCGTTCGCGTTCGATGGCGCGGATCTGGCGCGTGGCCTCCAGGCCATCCATCACCGGCATCTGGATATCCATCAGCACCAGGTCGTACGACTCCTCGCAGAACAAGCGGACCGCTTCGCTACCGTCTTCGACATGGTCAATCCGGCAGCCGGTATCCTTGAGGAAGGTCTTGACCAGAATCGCATTGTCGGGAGCATCCTCGGCCAACAGGACACGCAGGTCGGCCCATATCTGGGGTGCCGATTCGGCCACGATAGGCGCTGACGGGGACGAAACCGGCGCTTCGTCGAGCGCCGTCTCACGCGACTCGCTCGGCAACACCAAGGTAAAGCGACTACCCAGGCCGAGCTGACTTTCAACCCGGAGGGTCGCGCCGATCTGGTCGGCGATCTTGCGGCTGATGGCCAGCCCGAGCCCCACCCCGCCGAAGTCGCGGGTCATGCTGTTGTCCGCCTGTTCGAACGGCTCGAAGATCGATCCCAGCCGATCTGGCGGGATGCCGACCCCGGTATCGCGCACGCTGACCTCACAGCGGCCCTCCAGCCAACGGAGCTCGACAATGATCGTGCCGCTGACGGTGAACTTGACCGCGTTGGCCAGCAGATTGCCCAGAATCTGGCGAATCCGCAAGACATCCCCCAGCAGTGGCTGCTGGGCAGCGGCAGGCAGGGCAAAGTGCAGTGCCAACCCCTTCTGCTCTGCCAAGGGAGCGTACGCAAGCGCCAAAGTCTGAAAGAGCGCTGCAAAATCCACCGCCGCATGGGTACGGTCGTGCTCGGCCTCGGTATTGGCGTATTCGAGCAGATCCTTGATCAGGGCCAGCAGGTGGTCATTGGCCCCACTGATGGCCTCTAGGTAAGCGCGTTGAACGTCGCTCAGGTCGGTCATGGCCAGCAACTGGCCATAGCCCATGGTGGCATTCATCGGCGTCAACAGCTCATGCCCCATCACCGACAGGAAATCACGCTTGGCCAGATTGGCCACTTCCGCCTGCTTGCGCGCTGCCTCCAGCGCCTGCTCGTACTGCTTGCGCTCGGTCAGATCGAACAGCGAAATGACCAGCGCGTCCTCGACCACGGTCGCGCTGATGTTGACGACGCGCCGCTCGCCGCTGCGGCAGACGACCTCGCACTCGAACGGCTCCATCGGCTGTGCACGCTGCTGTGCACTGGCCAGCGCCGCCCCCCAGGCACGCTGCACGGCCTCTCGATAGTCGGCCTCTGGGTAGGCCAGCCGCCACCAGGTAGCCAGATCCGGCAACGCTTCCAAGGTGTAGCCGAACAGGTTGACAAAGGCCTCGTTGAGGTACTCGACCCGCTGGTCGGGACCGACAATACCCAATGGCACTGGGGCCGACGCCAGCACGCTCTGTAGCCACGCCTCTTTCTTCAACAAGATCTGGTCCATCTCGCGCCTGCGCGTGATGTCGCGCAGGTAGCCGCTCCAGAGGATGCCGCCGTCCCGGGTGTGGCGTCCCGAAGCGTGCACCTCGAGCCAGCGTATCCCACGCGCCAGCGACCAGGTGCGGAAGGTGTCGTGCCACACCTTCTGTGGCACCGAAGCCAACAGGGTCTGCTCCACCCGTTCCCGATCCTCCGGGTGGAGGGCGCTCATGATCGCATGGCAGTCCTGCGCCACTTCACCCGGCTGCCTGCCCAACAGCGCCTGCAAACCGGGGCTGGCGTAGCGAAGGTGGCAGCCTTGTGCAGCGTCAACGGCCAGAGGTGACCACTGCGCAGATCCCAGTCCCAGATCCCGACCCGGGTCACCTCCTGGGCCAGGCGAAAGCGCTCCTCACTCTGGCGCAGCGCCTCTTGTGTCCGGGTACGGTGGATGTACTGTCCGACCAGGCTGGCAATACTTCCCAGCAAGCCGACCTCTTCGACCAGAAAGGACGCATTGGGGGAGACGTCATCTTCCGGATAACAGTGGGTCACCTTGATCGTACCCACCGTTTCGCGGCCGGCGACGAGCGGGACCTCCAGTGCATCCCCCTCACACTCGACCGGAGCACGACCGATGACCTCGCCCTGCAGAACCACCTCGCAGCGGCACCGATCAGGTCGCTGGAAACCGTCGGGGATCACCTGTGTCAGGGCCACCAGAGTCTGCTCCAGTGGCTGCTCCTGACTCAGCAGTTGCGCCACTTCGTCCAGACAGTAGAGTTCCTTGGCCCGCTCCTGAAGCTGATGGCGCAGATCGCCATCGGTCGCTTCAGGCAACATGGCGTCGACACGCCAGTCAGACGGACGGTCCATCGTTATCCCCTTAGCGCACACCCCCGGCCCAAAGCCTTGCAGCCGTCTGATCGCCCCCATCGACCCCGTGCGCAGCAGATTAGTCTAAGCACCCGATAAAACCATTGATCATACTCCTACATTTGTCAAGCCAAGCAGCGCTCAGCGGTCTTTCAGGTTGAAGCGGTCGGCCAGTTCGCGCAGGTGGTCGACCAGGTCGATGACCTGGCGGCTGGCCTGCATGACCCGGCCTGAGAGTTCGGCGCTGGTCTCGGCATCGGCGGCGACACGGCTCACCGTTTCGGCCACCGTGTTGGCGGCCTCGGCCTGCTGATCGAGGGTCCGCTTGATCGTATTGGCCGCCTCGACCACGTCGCTGGTGCGGCGTTCGATCTCTTCCACGGCATCACCGGCGCTGCGTGAGGCGGAGACGCCGTCCTGAACCCGACTGACCGACTGCTTGATCTCCTGCGAGGTGGTGGAGACCTGCTTCTGGATCTGTCCGATCAGATTGCTGATCTCGGTGGTCGAGCCCGAGGTACGGGTGGCTAGCGAGCGCACCTCGTCGGCGACCACGGCAAAGCCGCGCCCGGACTCGCCGGCACGCGCCGCCTCGATCGCGGCGTTCAGTGCCAGCAGATTGGTCTGTTCGGCAATCTCGTTGATCGCATTAACGATGGAATCGATCTGGCCGGAGGTGGCCTCCAGCCGGGCCAGCTCTTCGTCAGCCCGCATCACGGTGTCGGCCACCCCTTCGGTGAGCTGGGCGGCATCGCGCACGCGATGGGCACCGTCGACCGCCGTCTGCCCCGCCATCTCGGAGATCGACTGGACCCGCTCGGCCTGCTGGCTCAGCTCGGCCACCGAGGCGGAGAGCTGCTCGACCGCGGCCGCGATCGAATTGGAGGCGGTCGCCTGCTGCTGCGACGCCTCGACCGTGCTCTGCGAGGCCTGCTCCACCTCGCCGGCCAGCCGGGTAAACTGCCGCGCCCGCTGCATGATCTCGGCGCCGATCTCGGCAAAGGTATTGCGGACCTTGAGGATGTCGGCGAAGAGGCCGCCGATCTCGTCATGGGCGCGGGTATCGCGGCTACCGACGGGTACATTGAGGTTGCCCTGCGCCAGCCGCCCCATCGACTCCTGCAGCAGGACGATGCGGCGCGACTCGCCGCGCATGATCAGGTAGATCAGCAGGGCCAGTAACGCGCCCAGCCCCATGGTGATCAGCGAGGCACGCATGACCGTGGTCAGGATGCTGCTGCGCAGCTCGGCAACCGGGATCGTCACGGCAATGGCGCCGCGCACGTCGCCGATCTTCCAGTCTTGTCGTGGCGAGGCCGGATGGCTGTTGTGGCAGGCGATACAGGTCTGGTCGACCATGATGTCGGCCCGCGCGAGACGGAAATGGGGCTGACCATCGCGCGTATCGATCCGGTAGAAGGCGCCCTGCGGGTTCTCCTTAAGCCAGGCAAAGGCGTCGCGTTCGAAGTCGTCGAGTTGCCGGTTACGGCTGAAACTGAACGGGGTCTGGCTGTAGAGACGCAGCTCGGCCACATCGCCGCCGCCGGCAGCACTCATCTCGCCCAGGGCCCGCATGAAGCTGGCCGGCAGCGGGATGCCGTGCGGGTCGCGCTGGAAGTCGTGGGTCAGCTGCAGCCCGGCCTCCTGCGCCTTGGGAATCACCTCGGTGGCGTAGAAGGCGCGTGCATTGCGCGCCGTCAGGATCAGGCTCTCGCCGGTCGTCAACCCGGCCTCGCGCAGCGCACTCTGCTCCAGCCGGTGCATCTCGTAGACAAAGGTGACAAAGACCAACCCGCCGCCGATGAACATCGGCAGCAGCACCTTGTAGCGCAGCGGCAGCGACGTGAGCGCGGTGCGCAGGCGGTAGAGCCAACGCCCCACCGGCCCGTGCTGCAGCACATT
>SKWO01000078.1 GCA_007128895.1 Gammaproteobacteria bacterium | reverse complement strand
GTGCGCATCCGCGCGATCTGCGACGACCCCCACCCCGGCCACGTACTGCTGCAGCTCGATCTGGACGGCCAGACGCTGCTCGCCCGCATCACCCGCCGCTCCGCAGAGCGGCTCGCCCTCACCCCCGGCATGGCGGTCCACGCCCTGATCAAGGGCGTCGGCCTGGGCTGAGCAGATTGGGGAGCGTAGGGGACTGACCACGGTTTAAACCGCCTGGCAGGTCTATTGTCCGCCAAACCGGTTAGCGCTTAAGATCGCGGTAGAAGTTTTCGTGAGGGCCGACGGCTTCGAGATAGATAAGGCGAATACCGTCATCGCGGGTATAGCCCAGCAGATAGAGCTGACCAAGACAGCGGAACTTGTAGACCCATAACTCGGCGAGGTCACCTTTCTTCCTCTCACCGACATCCGGGTTATTGGCGACCACCTCGATAGCGACATCCACCTCGGTTGCGAGGTTGTCGTGCAGTTTTTTGTAGATGCGGGCGAAGCGCCGGGTCTGGTGAACGTTCCAGATCATGCCTTGGTCGCCGAGCGAGGCACAAACGGTGTGCTCTCCTCACGCGGCTCAGCCATACTCATCAGGCTCTCGGCGATAAACGAGGCGGGCAGGTCGGGGTTGTCCAGCGCGGCCCGCCCCACCTTGGCCCAGAACTCCACCTGGCCTTGGACGGTACGGAACTCCGCCTTGGCCGCTGAGCGCGCGGCACTGACCAGGCTTTCATCGATACGCACGGAGACAGTGCTCATTCCGATATCCTCAACCTATTAACTTACCACAATTGTAGCCACGCGCCGCAATGTGGTCAAAGGAGCCGGCTTGGTTCACACCCGTTGAATCGGCCCTGGGTAGCCGGCTACCTGCTGGTCACCGGTCAACAGCAGCCCGCCGATCACCCAGAGTCCGATGGCGGCGAAGATCAGTGCGCTCAGACGGTGCAGCAGTCGGGGCGAGACGAGGCAGCCGTAGCAGTGGCCGAACCAGACGGTCGGGCCGTTGACCACGAGCATCCCGGTCACACTGCCGGCGACGACCCAGAAGACGGTCTCGTAGTGGGCCGCCAATGCGGCGGTGGCGATCTGCGTCTTGTCGCCCATCTCCATCAGAAAGAAGAGCACGAAGGTGGTGAAAAAGGCGCCCTTGACCGAGACCTGCGGCGTCTCCTCCTCGGCACCGTTGCGCAGTGCCCACAGCGCCATGGCAAGAAAGCCGAGGCCGACGATCCAGGTGATCACCGTCTCCGGCAGCAGCCGCGCGACCCAGACCCCGCCGATAGCGGCCAGGCCGTGGTTGGCGATGGAGGCGAACAGGATGCCGGCCAGCACGGTCCACGGCTTGCGGAAACGGGCACTGAGGGTGAGGGCGACGAACTGGGTCTTGTCGCCGATCTCCGCCAGGGTGACGGCGACCAACGCGATGAAGAAGACTTCCATGGGAACTCCCGAGGGCCGGTGGCGCAAAGACAGTGGCACAGCTCCCGACCGGCCCGGCACGGGTGCTGATACCACAGGTCTTGCCAAACCGGCTCGGCTTGCATGCACCACGGCCTTCGGCCAAGTCTGTTGATGCATGCCCCCGGCCATGGCCGGGGCGGCTACTCCCCTGAAGCGAGAGTTATTCTAGCCACCCCGGCAGCCGGACACAAGCTCCGCTTGGGTGGGGCATAACGTGGTCAGAACCGCAGTGCGGTAAAGCCAAGCCCCACCGACCAGCTCTCCTCCCGACGGCTCTCCCCGGGCGGGATGGTCAGCTGACGACTGTAGGTCAGGTTCAGCTCCAGACGCTCGTCGAAGAGCATCAGACGCGGTCCCACGCCCATCTCCGCCGGGTTCTCGCTGCGATCATCGCCCGAGAGCGCGAAGAGCAGCGCCAGCGGGCCAGTCACGGCCACCTCACTGCCGAGCCCCCAGATGGCCGCCCGACGACGTGCTTCGCCACGGTCGTGCTCAACACCGAGATTGGCGTGCATCACCCAGCGATCGGGGATCAGTTCGACGCTGTAGGGCAGCCGTGCAAAGGTGCGCTCCCAACGGTTCTCCTCGGTGGTGTACTCGGCACCGACGCTCAGGCCGAGACCGAAGCCGTGCTCATCCATGTCGCGGAAGAGCCACTGGGTCTGCACCTCGTAGACGTTGAATCGCTCACCGTCGTCGACCTCTCGGCCAAAGCCGAGACCGACCTGCCAGTTGCCGTCCAGCCGGCAGGTGGGTTCGACGAAGAAGCTGTGACCTCCGCGCCTTACATCGGTGTACTCCAACTCGAGGTCACAACTGCGCGGCTCGATCAGCTCGGCTTCATCAACGGCCCAGAGCGGGGCGGACAGGGGCAGCAGCGCGGCCAGGGTGGCGCTGTACAGAAGGCGCTTTTTCATGCTCCTTACTCCTCAATTTATTGAACGTTTACAGGTGGACACCGATCAGCCAGGAGGCCATCAGGAAGTAGACGGCCAGCCCGCTGAAGTCTTTGATCGTGGTGATGAACGGGTCGGCACCGGGGGCGTGGTCGACACCGATCTTGAGCATCACCCACGGCAGCAGGAAGCCGAGCAGCGAGGCGGTGGTCACGGCAAAGAAGAGCGAGAAGCCGACCACGATACCGAGCTGCGGGATGTCGTTCGGCGCCCCCTGCCACCACCAGGCGATGAGACCGGCAAGCGTACCGAGCAGCACGCCCATGACCAGCCCGACCACCACTTCGCGTGCCAGGTGCTTGCGGAAGAAGGCGTCCAGATTGATATGGCCGAGCGCCAGCCCACGGGCAAAGATGGTGGTCGACTGGGTGCCGACATTACCGCCCATGTCCATCACCAGCGGGATGAAGACCGCCAGTGCCACGACGGCGGCGAGCACCTCCTCGAAGTGGTCGATCAGGCCACCGACCATCAGGCCGCCGGCCAGGGTGACCATGAGGAAGGCAAGGCGCACCCGCACCGGGTAGCCGATGCCGCCCTGGGTGAGCCGCTCGCTGCGCACCAGCTCCTTGGCGTGGACCAGGCTGCCCACACCGGCCATCTTGTAGACGTCCTCGGAGGTCTCCTCGTCGATCACATCCATGGCGTCGTCGAAGCGCACCACACCGACCAAGCGATCGTCGGCATCGACCACCGGCAGCACCGGCAGATTGACCCGCTGCAGCATGCGCGCCGCCTCGACCTTGTCGTCGGACGGGACGATACGGTTATTGCGCGACTCGGCCAGGCCGTCGACCTGGGCGTCGGCGTCCGCCCGCAGCAGCTTGGCCAGGCGCGCATAGCCACGGTAGTGGCCGGCCTCATCGGTAATGAAACAGACCGAGCTGGCGTCGTCGGTCAGTGCTGCGTCGCCGCGCAGCCGCTCCAGTACCTGCGCCACCGTGCTCGAACCCGGCACAGCGAGAAAGTCGCTGCGCATGATGCGGGCGACGCTGTCGACATCGTGCTTCAGGATCTTGCGCACCCCTTCGCGCTTCGGTGCCGGCAAGGCGTCGATCAGCGCCTCGGCAAAGCCGCGCGAGAGCAGAGAGTAGACTTTGGAGAGGGTGTAGTTGGGCAGATGGCCCGCCCATTCCTTGGCGCGCTCCATCCCCATCGTCTCGAGCAGGTTGGCCTGCTCCTCGTCGTCCATATGCATGAAGACAGCGAAGGCCTCGCTGCGCTCCATGCGCTGAAAGAGCGCCCAGCGCTCCGTGTGGCCGAGTTCGGAGAGGCGGCGGGCGGTCTCGCCCGGGACGCTGGCGCGCAGCAGCAGCAGCGCCTTGTCGAAGTCACCTTCACTCAGGCAGTGGTAGATCATCTTGTCCATCACGGTACTCCTCAGATTTGAGGCCCGCCGTCATGGTGCTTCAGGCAAAGGGAGGCCGTGCCTCCCAAAAGGTGTCTAGAAAGGTGTCCAGGGGGAGGCCGCGGCCGCCTTCCGGGCTGACGGACGGCGGGCAATTCGTTTTCGTAGACTAGGTCCGGGTTCTGGTTCGTCAGGCATGGTCTGTCTTCACCTCCTTCCTTGTCAGTGGCGCATCAGCGCACGGTGGTTGAGGATCACCCGTACGGCATGACGCTTGACGGCGGGCAGGCCACGCACGATGGCGTCGGCCAGCCGCGCCGGCAGGCGCTCGTAAAGGCGGGCTACGGTGTAGGGGGCCAGGCCGCTGGCCAGACGCACGGCGTCACGATGCGGCAGGCGCTGCAACAGGGCGCACTGCTCGGCCTCGTTCAGGCGCAGCAGATGGAGCCGGGCTGCGGCGTCGTCATTGACGCGCGAGGCGCGGGTCAGGGCGGCATCCAGCGGGGCAGCCGCGGGGGCTGCGATCAGATTCATCATCCGTGCAAACATGGTTCTTGCTCCTTGGTTTCAAACGCAAACAACAGGGAGCGAAGACCCGGTGACAAAGCCACGGGCACGGCAGAGCGCCCTCCCCGACAAGGGAGGGGTCACGGTCTGTCTGTTTCAAGGAGGATCGGGCCTCCCCCAAACGTGCCGGCATGTCGCGGCGCGTCGGGAGCGGCCCGGTCAGCGGTCAGATCACCGCTGAGAAGGGGCTCGAGTCCCGACGGACGCTGCGCTGCAACCGGCCCAGACCACCCAGGGTCTTCGCACTGGTTCTACAACAGCTACTGTCACTGTCCATCGATTTCGATAACCTCTTGTTACCAGAAGGGCGTCCGCCAACGTTTTACCAGCGAACTCTTATATTGTCACACATTCCCAAAGACAACACAATCCGCGTGGGCGATTGAGAAAGGCTCTACAAGGCCCTGCAAGCCGACGCCGCTACAGCGGACTACTCCGTTGAGGGAGCGACTGCGCCGTTGACCGGGCGTGGCCACAGCGGGGTGACGACGCCGAGTGAGACGATCATGCGGAAGGCCTCGTCGACGCTCATGTCGAGCTCGATGACTTCATCACGCGGCACCATCAGGAGAAAGCCGGAGGTGGGGTTGGGGGTGGTGGGGATGAAGACACAGACCATCTCGGCGTGGGTGCGGTGCTGCACCTCGCCGAGCCGCTCGGTGGTGAGAAAGCCGAGGCTCCAGACCCCCTTGCGCGGGTACTCGACCAGCAGGGTCTTGCGGAACGATTTGGTATCGTCGGCCAGCAGGGTCTCGGCGACCTGCTTGACGGCGCGATGGATGGTGCTGACCAGCGGGATGCGATGGAGGAGCGACTCCCACAGCGCGACCAGCCGCTTGCCGAAGATGTTGGCCACCACCATGCCGGTAATCAGCACGACGACGACCGAAACAACGACCCCGAAGCCCGGGATGGAGAAGCCGAACAGGGCCTCGGGGCGCAAATTGGACGGCAGCAGCAGCAACACCCGGTCCATCAGATCAAGCACCAGCTTGATGATCAGAACGGTGGCGCCAAGCGGCAGCCAGACCAGCAGACCGGCGATAAAGTAGCGACGCAGCGTCGCGTAGCGCGGCTTGTCGCTCATGGAACGCTCAGTTGGAGACGCAGGCCGGGCAGGCGCCGGTACCGCAGCCACCGGCAGGCTGTGCCGGCTTGTCGTTCTGGGCCACGTTCTTGCGCGCACCGCTCTTGAAGTCGGTCTCGTACCAGCCGCCACCCTTGAGGCGGAAACCACTGGCGGAGATCTGCTTGACCAGCGCCGACTGGCTGCAGGCGGGGCAGTCGGTCAGGGGGGCATCACTCATCTTCTGCAGGGCCTCCATCTCGTGGCCACACGCGCTGCACTGGTATTCGTAGATCGGCATCTTCAGCATCCTCGACGACTGGGTAGTGGTTGACCAAGCTGAAATGGCGGCAGCCGCCCGCGATTTCAAGTCGCGCGATTATATCCCAGTCCCGTCGGTCGTGCCTGATATACTGTCGGCCATGCCACCGCTTACTCTGCTCATCACCGGCTGCTCCAGCGGCATCGGCCTGACCTGTGCCTTGGGCATGGCGGCACGCGGCCATCGTGTGCTGGCCACGGCGCGCTGCGACGACAATCTGACGATGCTGGAGGGACACGGGTTGGAGGCGATCCGGCTCGAGCTGGACGACTCCGCTTCGATCACGACGGCCGTCGACGAGGCGGTACAACGGGCCGGGCGCATCGACGTGCTCTTCAACAACGCCGCCTACGGTCAGCCCGGCGCGGTGGAGGACCTGCGCCGTGACGTGCTGCGCGCCCAGTTCGAAACCAACCTCTTCGGCACGCTGGAGCTGACCAACCGGGTCATCCCGCTGATGCGGGCCCAGGGTGGCGGCCGCATCGTCATGAACAGCTCGGTGCTGGGGCTGGTGGCGCTGCCCTACCGCGGCGCCTACAACGCGAGCAAGTTCGCTCTGGAAGGGCTCAGCGACACTCTGCGTCTGGAGCTGCACGGCAGCGGCATCGAGGTCAGCCTGATCGAGCCGGGGCCGATCACCAGCCGCTTTCGCGAGAACGCCTACCGCATGTGGCAGCGCCATATCGATGCCGAGCAGAGCGCCCACCGGGAGACCTATCGCGCGATGGAGCGACGGCTGGCCGACAGTGCGGGGAAGAAGGCGCCCTTCACGCTGGGACCGGAGGCGGTACTCAAGGCGCTGATCCACGCCAGCGAGAGCCGCCGCCCGAAGGCGCGCTACTACGTCACCGTACCGACCCACCTCTTTGCCTGGCTGCGCCGTCTGCTGCCCCACCGCACATTGGATCGCGTGCTGCGGGCCGTCTCCCGCGGAGAGAATCGCTAGTCAAAACACCCCTTGTGCAGCAGCGCTTCGAACTCGGGCGCCGGCAGCGGTCGGCTGAAGTAGAAGCCCTGCACCCGTTCACAGCCAAGGTCGGCCAGAAAGGCGAGCTGCGCCTCGGTCTCGACCCCTTCGGCCACCACCTTCAGGCCAAGGCCGCGCGCCATCATCACCACGGTGCGGGCGATGACGCCGTCGTCTTCCGGCGTGCCGATCCCCTTGATGAAGGCGCGATCGATCTTGAGGATATCGAGCGGAAAGCGGTGCAGGTAGTTGAGCGAGGAGTAGCCGGTACCGAAGTCGTCGACCGAGAGGTTGAGACCCAGCGCCTTGAGCTGCTCGAGCTGGGCAATGTTGGCCTCGACGTTGCGCATCGCGACCGACTCGGTGATCTCGATATTGAGCCGGTCGGGCGGCAGGCCGCTCTGCGCCAGCGCCTCGCCGATCTCGCGCACCAGATCGGCCTGGGCCATCTGCACGGCAGAGACGTTGACACCGATGCGCAGATCAGCCAGCCCGGCTGTGCGCCACACCTGCGCCTGAGCACAGGCTGTCTGCAGGACCCAGTGGCCGATCGGCAGGATCAGCCCGGTCTCCTCGGCAACTGGGATAAAATCGGCCGGCGAGACCATCCCCCGCTCCGGCTGCTGCCAGCGCAGCAGTGCTTCGGCACCGACGATGCGCCGGTCTTCGAGGGCGACGATCGGCTGGTAGTAGAGCTCGAACTCATCCCGTTCCAGCGCCCGTCTCAGGCTGTGTTCCATGGTCAGGCGCTGGTGGGCGAAACGGTTCATCTCGACCGTGTAGAAACGGTTGGCACCCCCGCCCTCCTGCTTGGCCCGCGACAACGCCATGTCGGCGTTGGAGAGCAGCTCTTCGGCGACACGCCCATCCTCCGGTGCGACAGCCACCCCCATGCTCGCGGTCAGGTAGAGCTGCTGGCCCTGAATTCGGTGCGGGCTCTCGACCAGTTCGCGCAACTCGCGCACCAGCTCGACCACCTCATCGACGCTGTCCAGCCCCGCGCAGACCACCGCAAATTCGTCGCCACCGAGCCGGGAGAGGGTGACCACCTGCCGTGGCAGCGCACGCAGTCGACGCGCCACGCGACGCAGCAACTGGTCGCCAAGGTGGTGGCCGAGGGTATCGTTGAGGGCCGAAAAACGATCGACATCCAGCATGATCAGCGCCATGACATCGCCCTCATCCAGCCCCTTGAGGGCATCCGCCAGCCGCTGCATCAGCAAGCTCCGGTTGGGCAGGTCGGTCAGCGGGTCGTAGTGGGTCTGATACTCGAGCAGCGCCTCGACGCGGCGGCGCTCGGTGATGTCCTGCGCGGTGCCAAAGAGCCGGTGCTGACTGTCACGGATCCGCTCAACCTGCATCTCGATGACACACTCGTGCTGATCGGGACGCACGAAGCGAAAATCGAAACTGGCGCTGACCCCATCGGCCAGCACCCGCTCCAGCGTCTCCCGCACCCGCGCCCCATCCTCACTGTTGACCCGTTCAAGGAAGGCGATCAGCGACGTGGAGAGCTGCTCCTGATCGAGCCCGAACAGCTCGGCAAACTCCGACGAGGTCTCGAAGTGATCCTGACGGGCGTCCCACGACCAGTAGGCCAGCCGAGCGATACGCTGTGCCCGGCACAGACGCTCCTGGCTCACCTCCAGCTCACGATTCGCCTCCAGCCAGCGCAGCAGGAAGCGGATGCGGTGGCCGAAGAGGGTCCAGTTGATCGGCTTGGTCAGAAAATCACTGGCCCCGGCAGCGAACGACTGATCGAGCGCGGCCGGGTCGTGCTGGCCGGTCAGCATGACGATCGGCACGTTGTAGTAGACCGGGTCCATGCGCAGCCGGGCACAGACATCGAAGCCGTCCATGTCGGGCAGCATGACATCGAGCACTACCAGATCGGGGCGCGCGCTGTACATCTGGCTGATCCCCTGACGACCGTCCTCCGCCTCGACCACGAGGCAACCGCTCTGTTCGAGCGCCTTGCGCAGCATCAGCCGCGTGCCGAACTCGTCGTCGATGATCAGAACAACCGGTTGCTTATCCGCCATGGACAAAGCGCTCCAGGGCCTCACAGGCGAGTTTGAAGTCTGCTGCCAGTCCTTCCAGGGCGGCGTGCGCCAGACGGCCAGCGGCGGCCTCCTGTTCCAGTAGCTGGCAGCGTGTGCCGACACGGTGGGCACCGATATTGCCGCTGGCGCCCTTGAGGCGGTGTGCCGTGCGCCGCACCGCCTCGTGGTCGCCGGCCTCGAGAGCACTGTGCAGCTGCTCCACCATTCGGGCGCCATCGTCCTGGTAGGCGCTGACCAGCAGGGTGAAGTCATTCCCCATGATGGAGCGGGCCTGGGCGGCCACCGCCGCATCCAGTACCGACTCGGCCGACTCCGCGCCGACCGGGGCCGCCGCCCCGTTCTCTGTCGCGGCTGCCGTCTCGGCCGCACCGAGCCACTGCTCCAGCTTCTCCTTCAGCTCGGCGAGCAGCACCGGCTTGGCGACGAAGTCGTCCATGCCGCTAGCCTGGCAGCGATCGCGGTCATCGGTTGCGGTATTGGCCGTCATCGCCAGCACCGGCACACGCGCCCGACCAGTGGCCGCCTCATCAGCACGGATCGCCCGGGTTGCCTCGAAGCCGTCCATCAGCGGCATCTGGCAGTCCATGAAGACCAGGGCAATCCCGCCGTGACGTACCGCCTCGACCGCCTGCTGGCCGTCCTCGACCACCTCGACCTCGTGGTAGCCAAGACTGCGCAACAGCCCGAGCACGACCTTCTGGTTGACCCCGTTGTCCTCGGCCACGAGGATGCGTCCTTGCCCCATCGTCTCACTCCCACTCATAGATCGCCTCGACCCGGTTCCCCTGCGCCGAAAAGTTGACCTCGCTGCACAGCGAACGGACCATGCCCAGCCCCATGCCGGCATAGAGTTTGTGGCTGCTGCTCTCCACCGGTCGCCCACTGCCGTCGTGATGGTAGCCAGGCCCAGAATCGGTCACCACCACGTGCAGACGCCCGCCATGCTGGTATTGACGATAGCTCAGGCTGCATTCGAGCATCCCTTGCTGCAACCGCGCCAAGGCCTGTTCGCGCAACCGATAGTATTCGTCGAACCCTTCCGGCGACCCCTTGACCTGACTGTCCAGCCCCAGCAGACCGTGGTCGATCGCATTATTGAACAGCTCGGCAATAATCACATAGATCCGCTCCCGGTGCTCCGCCAAATCGGGCAGCGCGGCCAAGGTCTCGACCAACGGCGCGACCGGATCGCTGATGCGCAGAAAAGGGGCATCGAACTCGACCGTCCACTGCCACTCCAACACCTCCCCGCCCGTCACCACGGCCTCCGCCTCGGCCTCGTTCCCGGCTGGCAGCAGGCAGGTCAGTTCAAGCAGGGTGACATCATCATGTGGCTCGCTGCCACCGATGTGCTGGCGCAGCGCGGCATGGATGGTATCGAACGGCGTCTGGCCCTCGGCCGGTGGCTGCTCCAGCGCCGCCATCAGCCGTTCCTCGCCGAACGGCTCACCGTTCGGCGAGCCAAGCTCGGTCACCCCGTCGGAACAGGCATAGAGGCGCATGCCCACCTCGACGTCACACGACTCGCCTGCCGCCGACTCCGGGCTCATCTGTGGCAGCACCCCCAGCGCCAGATTGTGCGAGACGAAGCGCCGCACCACGCCGTGGTCACCACGCAGCAGCAGATCGGGCAGCCCCCCGTTCCACACCGTCAGACGCTGACGAGTCGCGTCGTATTCGATCAGCGCGGCCGCCAGGAACATGCCCACCGGCATCATCTGGTGCAGCAGCCGATTGAGCTCGACCACCATGCTCGCCAACGGTACGCCCCGACGCGAGAGGCTGTAGAACTGCTGCGAGACCGGCAAGGTGCCGATCGCAGCGGAGAGCCCGTGGCCGGTGAAATCGCCCATCAGCAAGTGCAGTCGACCGCGTGGCGCGCGCGAGACCAGGATGAAGTCGCCATTGAAGATGCTGGTCGGCCGCGATAGGTAGCGAATGCTCTCGCAACTGTCACAACCGGGACGAACCATGCGCGAAAAGACCCGCTCGGCCAGTTGATGCTCCTGACGCAGACGCTCCTGATGATAGACCAGCTCGTCACGCTGGTGGCGAATCGTCTCATTGAGCGCGCGGGCGCGCAGTGCCGCCTCCAGCTTGGCCAGTAGGATCACCCGGTTGAACGGCTTGGTCAGGAAGTCGTCGCCACCAGACTCCAGACAGCGTGCCAGACCGGCATCGTCGGTCAGTGAAGTGATGAAGATCAGCGGGACATAGCGCTCACCAGCGAGCTGCTTGATGCGGCTGGCTGCCTCGTAGCCGTCCATCTCCGGCATCAACACATCCATGAAGACCAGATCAGGGGCGTGCTCGGTGAAGCGCTCGACCGCCTCTCGGCCGTTCTCCGCCTCGATGATGGTATGGCCGTGCTCCCTGAGCAGCGCAGCAAGCAGCAGCCGATTGACCGTCTCGTCATCGACCACTAGGACCCGCAGTACTGTGTGCGGGGAGGAACTGAGTACGGGCTCAGTCAAGCTTGAAGAGTTTGTCGAAGTTGGCGATGGAGAGCACCTTCGCCAGCTCCTCACTGGCCCCGGTAATGCGAATGGCCGAGCGCTCCGCACCGAAGTGGTCACGCAGCAACAGCAGCATGCCCAGTCCGGAGCTGTCCATGTACTCGGTGCCACGCAGATCGACCACGATCTCCTTCGGCTGCGCCGGGCACTGCTCATAGGCCTGGCGAAACTCCTTGTGCACCTTGAAATCAAGCCGCCCGGTGACGGTGATGGTCAGCTTGCCCTTGTCATCGTAACGGGATTGGATCGCCATGGTTGCTACCTCCTGGTATTTCAGAACAGATCGATGTCGCCTTCGCCCATGGACTTCTGTCCCACCGGGCGGTGGGCGGCCTCCTGCAGTTCGCTGCGCAAGGCGGCCAACCGCTCGCGCGCCCCCTCGACCTCCTCTCTCGAGCGCCCCTGCTGCACCAGTGGCAGGTGGCTCAGCTCCTCGGCAAAGCGCTGCATGAAGCCGACGCGCATACGCGCCCGATCCAGCACCTGTCCGGCGATGTCCTCGAACTGAAGCGAGCGCACGGCGACACCGACATTCTCGTGCACCCGGCCCACGATGCCGGCCACCTCGTCCAGACCACTCGCCACCGAGTCGTTGAGCGCCTTGACCTGGACCATCATCTCGTCGATACGCCCCTTGGCATCGATCGACGAGCTCATGTCCTGGGAGGCCATGTCACCCACCACGCCACGCGTCTCGGCAAAGACCTTCTGCGCCTGCTGCACCAGGGTTCGGATCTGGTCGTTGAACTGGGCCGAGTCCTGTGACAGCTTGCGCACCTCGTCGGCGACCACGGCAAAACCGCGTCCCGCCTCGCCGGCGCGCGCCGCCTCGATCGCGGCATTGAGCGCCAGCAAATTGGTCTGCTCGGCGATCCGGTTGGCGTTGTCGAGCAGGCCGAATATCTGCTCCATCTGGGTGGTCACATCGTCGATGCGGTGGGCCACCTGCAGGCTGTGCTTGCTCATGTTGACCAGCAGATCGACGTTGTGCGACAGCACCTGACTGTTTTCACGCATGAAGCTGTTCATGTCGATGCCCTGGCCCTCGGCGCCCGCCACACCGGAGAGCTGGCTGGTCAGATTGAGGACCAGCTGCTGTTGGGCATCGGCCTCGGTGGAGAGGCCATGGAAACTCTGATGCAGCTCACCCACGGCGTTGGCCACCAGATCGCGCGCCTGAGCCACCAGTCCATCGAGTTCGGCTACCTCGCCACGCACCAGCTCGTCGATCTCGACCACCATCTCCCATAAGTCGCGGTCCGACTGCTGGAAGGCGGGGACCTCGATCCGGCGCTGACCGACTCCGGCTGCCGTGGCGGCATGATCAAGCACGATGATGACCGAGGTCAGCCAAACCACCAGGATGGCAAAAGCGGTCACCCAGGCCGGCATCATGCCCGGCCAGAAGATCAGCTGCGCGATCGCGGCGAGACTGACCAGCACTGCGACCCAGAAGCGCCCCAGCTTGCCCATTATCCTTTCCCCTCAAGCAGTTTCATCATACCCGGTTGCTCCTGGCGCCCAGACTGTCAAGATAGGCGAGTACCCGCTCCGCCATCACGTTCAGCGGCACAATCTCGTGCGCGGCACCCACCTTGATGGCCTCCTTGGGCATGCCGAAGACCACACAGCTGTTCTCGTCCTGGGCAAAATTGTAGGCGCCTGCCTCGCGCATCTCCAACATCCCCAAGGCACCGTCCTTGCCCATCCCGGTCAGGATGACACCGATCGCGTTGCGACCAGCCACCTGGGCGGCGCTGCGGAAGAGGACATCGACCGAAGGCCGGTGGCGGTTGACCGGTGGCCCCTGATCGAGCGCCGTCATGTAGTTCGCCCCACTGCGCTTGAGCTGCAAGTGGGAGTGGCCCGGTGCGATATAGGCGTGGCCGGGCAGTACACGCTCATTGTGCACCGCCTCCTTGACCTTGATCTTGCACAGGCTGTCGAGCCGCTCGGCAAAAGAGCGGGTAAAGGCCTCCGGCATATGCTGGGTCACCAGGATGCCAGGGGCATCCGACGGCATGCGCACCAGCACGTCACGAATCGCCTCGGTGCCGCCGGTCGAGGCGCCGATGATGATCAGCTTCTCGGTCGAGGCGAGTTTGTTGCCAAGGCTCAGCGCGCTCTTGCTCGGGCCGCCCTCGCCCGGCGGTTTGCGCCGCGCGATGCGGGCGCCGGCGGCGGTGCGAATCTTCTCGGCGATCTCGTTAGCATACTCCTGCATGCCGGTCTTGATACCGACCTTCGGCTTGGTCACGTAGTCGATCGCGCCCAGCTCCAGCGCGCGCAGCGTGACATCGGAGTCGCGCTCGGTCAGGGACGAGACCATCACCACCGGCATCGGTCGCAGCCGCATCAACTTCTCCAGGAAGTTGATGCCGTCCATGCGCGGCATCTCGACATCCAGGGTGAGGACATCGGGGTTGAGCTCCTTGATCATCTGCCGTGCCACGATCGGGTCGGGGGCGGCACCGACCACGGTCATGTCCGGCTGGGCGTCGATGATCTCCTTGAGCAGGCTGCGGATGAGGGCCGAGTCATCCACCACCAGTACACGAATGGTCATGTGCAGATATCCGTATCGGGATCAGGTAAAGAGTTCGATGTCACCCTCGACCTTCGCCTCGACCAGACGCTGGCTGTAGGTGATCTCGCGCTCGATAATCGTCTCATTGTGCAGGGTTCGCAGCTTTTTCACCAGTACCCGCCCGGTCGCCGGGAAGAAATAGATCTTGCGCGGGTGGCGGTCGAGCAGGTCCTTGGCCACGACCGGGATCTTCTCCGTGGCCAGGTAGTCAAGCACGAAGCGTGCATTGCGCTCGCCGACCGTATTCTGCTTGAAGCCAGGCAGCACGTTGCCGGCACCGAAGACTTTCGCCTCCAGGTTGTGGCGCTTGGCACCCAGCTTGAGCAGCTGGTTGATCAGGATCTCCATGGCGTAGTCGCCATAGCGCATCGAGCTGCCAAACGGATTGCCCTCATCACGCTTGTTGTCCGGCAGCATGAAGTGGTTGAGGCCGCCGATGCCGTTGCTGCGATCGCGCACGCAGGCACCGACACAGGAGCCGAGCACGGTGACCAGCACCATCTCGCGGGTAGTCACGTAGTACTCGCCCGGCAGGATCTTGACCGCATCGAGCTCGAAGTTGCGGTCGTAATAGAGGTTGGGGGCCAGGACCTCTTCGAAGCCGCTCATCGCTTCACCGGCTGGTAAACCGTCTTGCCCTGCAGACGGAAGAGGTCGGCCGCATGGGCCAGGCTCTCGGAGTGACCGACATAGAGCAGGCCGTCGTCACGCAGCAGCGGACGAAAGCGGGACAGAATCTTGTACTGGGTAGGTTTATCGAAATATATCATCACGTTACGGCAGAATATCCCGTCAAACGGTCCCTTGATCGGCCACTTCACGTCGAGCAGGTTGAGGCTGCGAAAGGAGATCAGCGCCCGCAGTTCGGGCCGCACCCGCACAAAGCCCTTCTGGTTGCCTTTGCCGCGCAGAAAGAAGCGCTTGACATCCTTCTCCGGCATCCGCGCCACCCGCTCCTCCGGATAGATGCCGGCCTCCGCCACCTTGACCACATTGGTATCGAGGTCGGTGGCCAGGATCTTCACCGGTGGCCGCCACGAGCCGAAGGCGTCGATCAGGGTCATCGCCATCGAGTAGGGCTCCTCCCCGGTCGAACAGGCCGACGACCAGAGCAGCACCGGGCTGCGCCCATAACTGCGCTGCCTGACCGCGTGTTCGGCCAGCACCGGAAAGTGGTGCGCCTCGCGGAAGAAGGAGGTCAGGTTGGTGGTCAGCGAGTTGACGAAGTTCTGCCACTCCTCACCCGAGCTGTTCAGCCGATCCAGATAGTCGGAAAAGGAGCGCAGACCGGTCGCCCGCAGACGGCGGGCGATCCGGCTGTAGACCATGTCCCGTTTGATCGGGCTGAGCGAAATACCGGCGTGCTCATAGATCAGCTGGCGGATCTGCTCGAAGTCCTGGTCGGTGAAGTGGAACTCCCTGTCACCCATGGCAGGGACCCCGGCTCAGAACTCCTCCCACTCTTCATCGTCCACGGCATTCGGCTTGACCGGCGCCTTCACCGGCGCGGCCTTCTTCACCGTCTTGGCGCCGCTCTTCATGCCGCCACCCGAGGCCGGTCGCGCGGCGGGTGCCTTGGTGGCCGGCGACGGCAGCCTCGGCGCGCCACGGGTCGGTGTGGCGCTCTCGTCGATGCGGAAGAAGCTGACCGCGTCGGCCAGCCCCTGCGACTGCTCCTCGAGTGACTCGGCGGCCGCGGCGGCCTCTTCGACCAGCGCCGCGTTCTGCTGCGTCACCTCGTCCATCTGGCTGACAGCCTGGTTGACCTGCTCGATCCCCTGACTCTGCTCGTCGGAAGCGGCCGAGATCTCGGCCATGATATCGGTCACCCGCTTGATCGAGGTGACAATCTCTTCCATCGCCGCGCCCGACTCCATGACCAGCTTGCTGCCCTGCTCGACGATCTCGCCATCGGCCGTGATCAGGGTCTGGATCTCTTTGGCCGCCGCAGCCGAACGCTGGGCCAGGTTACGCACTTCACCGGCCACCACGGCAAAGCC